>DATCDE010000090.1 GCA_036510875.1 Actinomycetes bacterium | reverse complement strand
CACCACCGGCACCACCACCCCTGCGACAGTCCCTGGCCACGATCGACGCGCAGGTAACGGACTACATCCGTCGATCCGGACTCCGAAACGCCGCCCGAAAACTCAAGATCAACGTCAAGAACCCGTCAACCAAGCTTCGCTGGGCGGGTGGAGCAGGGAGGTGCGGGCATGACCGACGTCGAGCTGCGCGTCGAGCACGGACGCCTGCCGGCCTTCCTCGCCGCGCCCGAGTCGCCGGGCCCGTGGCCGGGCGTGGTGGTGATCCACGAGGCGCTCGGGCTGACCGAGGACATCCGCTCCATCGCCGACCGGCTGGCCCGCTCGGGGTACCTCGCTCTTGCCCCGGACTTCCTGGCCTGGGGCCGCCGGTTCAGCTGCCTGAGGTCGGCGTTCGCCCAGCTCCGGGCCGGGCACGGCCGGACCTTCGACGAGCTGGACGAGGCCCGGCGCTGGCTGGGCGGCCAACCCGGCTGCTCCGGCCGGGTCGGGGTGATCGGGTTCTGCCTGGGCGGCGGCTTCGCCCTGCTGTCCGCCGGCTCCGGGTTCGACGTGGCCGCCGTCAACTACGGACTGGTGCCGGCGGACGCCGAACGGGCCCTGGCGGGTGCCTGCCCCTGGTGGCCTCGTTGGGTGCCAACGACCGGAGTCTGCGCGGCGGTGACGAGCGGCTGCAGTCCGCGCTGGTCGCGCTGGGGGTCGAGCACGACGTGCGGACCTACCCGGGCGCCGGCCACAGCTTCCTGAACCACCACGAGGGCGTGCTCAACCGCGCCATGGGATCCGTGATCGGAGCGGCGTACCACGATCCGTCGGCGCAGGACGCCTGGACCAGGATCCTCGCCTTCTTCGACACCCACGTACGACCGGAGGGAACGTCATGATCGGCGACATCATCTGGTTCCTTATCGTCGGCACCGTGATCGGCCTGCTGGCCCGGCTGGTGGACGTCAGCCGATCCCGATGTGGCTGACCGTGCTCATCGGCGTCGTCGGCGCCCTTGTCGGGAACTGGCTGGCCACCCTGCTCGGGGTCGGTAGCACCGGGGGGATCGACTGGATCCGGCACATCCTGCAGATCGCGGTCGCGGCCGGCGGGGTGGCCGGGACGGTCGCCATCCTGGGCAGGCGCGCCTCGACCCGCGCCTGACGCCGTCCGCCGGTCAGTCGGAGCAGAGAAACGCGGCGCCCGTGCCGGGCGGCGCCACCTCGGTGGACATGGCGAACCGCAGCTGCCGATCGCCGGTCGGCTCCGGCACCCGTGCGTCGAGGTAGAACACCAGGAACGGGGCGCCCAGGCACGGCTGGGTGTCCATCGCGCGGAACCGTACGGTCACCGCCAGCCGGCCGGCGGCGTCCGGAGCCTGCCAGGCCGTTGAGTCGAACAGCGGGGTCAGCGAGCCGGACGCGCTGTCGGGCGGGGCGACCAGCCGGGCCTGCTGGACCCGTCCCGCTGGCAGCTGGACGACCAGGCGGGCCGTGAGGGTCCCCGTCTGCGGGTCGTAGCTCGACTGTCCTGGCACGGTCACCGCGACCGGGGTGGTGATCCCCCCGCAGGCCACGCTGAGCGCCGCCTGGAGCTCGGTGGCCGCAGACCGGGTGAGTGGGACGCCGGGTGGCTCCCACCCGTTGGGCGGGCTGCCCGTCGTCTGCCGGCCGACCGACGCGACGAGTGGCAGCGGCGTCTCCTGGGTACTCGTGGGCAAGGTGGGCTGCGCCCAGGACAGGCAGGCCGACAGGGCCAGCCGGGTGCGAACGGTGGTGCTCTGCCCGCTCGCGACGGTGACAAAGGTCACCGCCGGGTCGACCGTGTCGCCCCAGCCGTTTCGGCCGGTGGTCCAGGCGACCGCGTCGAGAGGGCCGTCGTTTCGGACGGTGACGGCCAGGTCCAGGGCCGGCTGCAGCGGGTCAACACTGGCTCGGACCGCGGTGACGGACACCTGCTGCTGGGTGCGCACCCACGTGCACGCCCGCTGCACCCGCTCGGCCCAGACCGGCGCCGCCGCACCGAGCGGGACCAGCCGGGGCGCCTGGCGGGCCCCGTCCCGCACCAGCACCCACAGGCGGTAGCCGTCCACTGGGGTGGGCAGCGGGACGGCGGTGCAGTCGAGGTCGGCGCCGATGATCAGGGCTCCGACCGTGGGTGTGGGCCCGCCGAGCCGCGGAGCGCTCGGCAGCAGCGACGTGGCACGCAGGCCGGGGCCGTCCAGCCCGAGCAGCTCGACGGAACGGTTCGGCCCGGCCCAGGACTGGTCGGCCAGCGCGACCGCCACCGCCAGCTCGACGTGGGTGGAGCCGCCGGGCGGGCCCTCGGACAGCTGGGCCACCGGGTCGAGCTGGGCGGAGCCCGGGTCGACCGACACGGCAAGCGCCGGCGCCTGGGGTGGCAGCCGCTTGAGGTACATGCCGCCGGCCGCGAGGAGCACGGCCAGGACGAGGACGAGGCCAAGGACACGCCGCCGGCGGGGGCTGAGCGAGGACCACCTGGGAGCAGTCCAGCGGGTCGGCCGGTCGTTGCCGCTCTCCAGGAGGTCCGGCACGGTTCCGGCTCCGGTCACGCAGTCGATGGTAAGCGGCCCGACGGACTGGCCGGTCCGGCCGCTACGACGCAGACTGGGGTCATGGCGGGTTCCGGCGACGACGACCTGGAGCGGCTGCTGCGCGAGGTGGAGGCCAGCCTCGGCGGCCCGCCCGCAAAGAAGGCCAAGGCCGAGGTGACCCCCGCGAAGGGCTCCGGCGGTGGCGGTCTGAGCGCGACCGTGCGGACCGCGTTGGTCTCGGCCGCTGTGGCCGCGGTGGTCACCTGGCTGCTGTTCGCCGTGCTGCCGTTCGTCAGCGCCTGGTCCGGCGCGTGGGGCGCGGCGCTGGCGACCTTCGTCAGCGTGCTGGTGCTGCGCTGGCGGCGAGGCTAGCCAGCTCGGCCACGCCGTCCCGGATCCCCGCTGCCAGCACGTCGACGTCGGCGGCCTGCTCGCCGTCCCCTGTGACGCCGATGTGCAGCGACCCGTCGTAGCTGAAAATCCCCGTGGTGATCCGGGTGCGGCCGGCCACCGGGATGATCGGGAACATCGCCTGCACCCGGCGCCCGGCCAGGTAGACCGGCACCCGCGGCCCGGGCACGTTGGTGGTGAGCGTGTCCAGGTACCAGGCCGGCACGGTGCGGCCAGCGGTGCGAACGACGGCCTCGAGCGCAGCCGCCGGGACCAGCCGGTCCACCAGGCCGAGCAGGCCGACCAGCGCCACGGGCACGCCGAACGCCCGCATCGCTGCCACCTCGCGGCGCACCTGCCGCAGCCGCTCCACCGGGTCGTCGACGCCGACCGGGAGCCGGGCCAGCAGCAGGCTCACCTCGTTGTCGCTGCGCACCCCCGCGGGTGGCCGCACCGACACCGGGACGGCGTTGCGCACGCTGCGCCCGCGGGTCGGCAGCCCCCGGTGCTCGAGCAGCCGTCGGAAACCGGCGGCCACCGCAGCCAGGACGACGTCGTTGACGGTGCCGCCCAGGGCCGCCCGAACGGCGGCCACCTCGTCGAGCGGCACCGTCACCGAGACCCAGCGGCGCCGGTCCCCGACCGGGCCAGAGAGCGGGGACGGCGACTTCGGCAGCACCGCAGCGACGACGTCCGGCAGCCTCGGGAGTGCGGTCGGCAGCGCGGCCAGGCCGGCGAGGAGCTGCCGGGAGGCGCTGCTGGAACGGCCGGACTCGACGGCCAGGTCGGCCAGCGTCCGGCCAGGTCCAGGCTGCAGGTCGAAGGCGTGCCCGAGCAGCACCAGCGCCCCCAGCCCGTCCGCGATGCTGTGGTGCACCCGCCAGACCAGTGCCCAGCGGTCCGAGTCGGCGTCCTGGACGACCCACAGGTCCCACAGCGGCCGGTCCCGCGGCATCCGGGTCTCCATGATCCCGGACACCATGGCGTCCAGCCCGCCGTGCTCGGCGCAGCACTCCACCCGGTGCGTCTGCTGGGCGAGCGCAGCGGTGGCGTCGGTCGACCAGCTCGGCCGGCGCAGGGCGCCGCCATGGACCAGCCGTTCGCGCAGCCGCCCCATGTCGGGCAGCCGCTCCATGAGCAGGTCGGCGATCTCCCCGTCCGAAGGCGGCGGTCCCTCGGCGACGGCCACCGTGCCGATCGCGATGGGCGGCCCGTCACCCTCCATGGCCAGCCACGCGGTGTCTAGGGCGTGCAACCGATCCATCGCCGACCCCTCGTCGTCCGTCGCCCTGTCAGGGTGGCCCGGGTGCAGCCGACCCGGCCAGAGGCCGAAAGCCCCTGACTTGCCCGCGGTGCCCCGGATGGACTGGACGGGTCGCTACCTCGACCCGACTCGACCCGACCGGAGGCCGCCATGCCCGAGCCGTTCGACCTGGTGCCGGTGGCCTCGCCACTGCACGACACCGCGGCGCTGGAACGGTTCGCCGCGCCCTACCGCGACGCGCTGGCCGCGCTGGGTGGTCGCCCCGCGACCGCGACACCGACCGACGCGCCGCTCGCGGTGCTGGTCACGACCGGAGGCACCGAGCACGCGATCCTCGACCTCTGGCAGCGGCAGCAGGGGGCCTGGCCGGACGAGCCGCTGGTCCTAGTGGCCACCCCGGACAGCAACAGCCTGCCGGCCTGCCTGGAGGCGCTGGCCCGAGTCCAGCAGGACGACGGTGCCGGGCGCATCGTCTACTTCTCGACGCCGTGCGACGCGGCCGCGGCCGCGGAACTGGGTGACCTCATGGGGGTGCTGCGGGTGCACCGGCGGCTGCACCGCACCCGGATCGGCCTGGTGGGCGACCCCTCCGACTGGCTGGTGGCCAGCTCCCCCACGGCCGAGGTGGTGCGGCGGTCGTGGGGACCCGAGGTGGTGCCGGTGGCCATCGGCCGGGCCGTGGACGGGTACCGGGCCGTCCCCGAGCCGGTGGTGCTGCAGCTGGCCCGCTCGGTCTCCTCGGGCGCGTCTGCGTTCGGCGAGACCGACGAGCAGACCGTGGCGGAGGCGGCGCGGTTGCACCCGGCGCTGCGGCGGCTGGTCGACGAGGACCGGCTGGACGCGGTCGCCGTGCGCTGCTTCGACCTACTCACGTCGGTGCAGACCTCCGGCTGCGTGGCCCTGGCCGAGCTCAACGACGAGGGCATCGTGGCCGGGTGCGAGGGCGACGTGGTCAGCACGGTGGCCATGCTCTGGGTGCATGCCCTGACCGGCGGGGCGGCCTGGATGGCCAACCCGGCCCGGGTCGACCCGGCGTCCGGCAGCGTGCGGCTGGCGCACTGCACGATTGCCCGGTCGCTGACCAGCGGCTACGCCCTGCGCTCGCACTTTGAGTCCGGCATCGGGGTCGGCATCGCCGCCCAGGTGCCGCCGGGGCCGGTCACCCTGGTCCGGATCGGCGGCGCCGGACTGGACCGGCTGTTCCTGGCCGAGGGCGAGGCCGCCCCCGCCCGCCCGGACGAGGCGCTGTGCCGCACCCAGGTGGACGTGGCGGTCGGGCCGGACGCCGTGGCCGACCTGCTCGCGCAGCCGCTCGGCAACCACATCGTCGTGGTGCCCGGGCGTCACGCAGCGTGGTTGCGCCGCTACCACGACCTGGCGGTCCGGTCCGGGCGCTGACGGGGTCACGGTGAGTGCGGTGCGGCTGCCCGGGCCGGACGAGACGCCGCTGCCCACCCTGTCCGGGCGCCTGGTGGACACCGGCCGGTACCGGCTGCACGTGCGCCGGACGCCGAGCGCGGCCCGCCGGGGCTCGGCCCGGGCGGTGTACGTGCACGGCCTGGCCGGCTCCTCGCTGAACTGGACCGACCTGATGCACCTGCTCGCGCCCGCGCTGCCGGGGGTCGCGGTCGACCTGCCCGGGTTCGGGCTGTCCGAGGCACCGCCGGACCACGACTACTCGCTGGGGTCGCATACGGCGGCGGTGGCCGCGCTCATCGAGGCCGAGGGCGGCCGGCCGGTCCACCTGTTCGGCAACTCGCTGGGTGGTGCCGTCTCGGTGCGGCTCGCGGTCGAGCGGCCGGACCTGGTGCGCTCGCTCACGCTCGTCTCGCCGGCGCTGCCGGTGTTCCGGCTGAAGTGGACCAACCTGCACATGCCGCTCATGCTGCTGCCGGGGCTGCCCGGGGTGTTGTTCCGGCTGCCCCCAGCGTCCACTCCGGACGCCAGGGCCGAGCTGTTCATCAGCCTGTGCTGGGCCGACGAGAGCCGGCTGCACCCAGACCGTCGCGCCGAGGTCGTCGCCGAGGTACGGCACCGGGAAGGGTTCGAGCACACCGACCGGGCCTACGTGGAGTCGCTGCGCGGCCTCGCTGGTGGGTTCGTGGCCCGGGGCGAGGGCAACCTGTGGAGCTACGCGGCCCGGGTCGAGCGGCCCACGCTGCTCGTCTTCGGCCGCCGGGACAAGCTGATCGACGTGAGCATCGCCGAGCGGGCCGGCCGGACCATCCGCGGCGCCGAGCTCGTGGTCCTCGACGACGTGGGGCACGCGGCCCAGATGGAGGCACCCGAGGAGGTAGCCCGGCTGGTCCTCGCCCGCCTCCCCTCTGCATGAAGGTGCCCTTCTGTCGGCAGTGCGGACAGAAGGGCACCTTCATGCAGAGGGCCAGGCGGAGGGCGGTGGGGACGACGGGAGCGGGGCGAACCGGCGCAGCCGCAGGCTGTTGGTCACCACGAACACCGACGAGAACGCCATGGTCGCCCCCGCGATCAGCGGGTTGAGGAAGCCGGCCGCGGCCAGCGGGATGGCCGCGACGTTGTACGCGAACGCCCAGAACAGGTTGCCCTTGATCGTGCCCAGCGTCCGGCGGGACAGCCGGATCGCGTCGGCCGCCGTCCGCAGGTCGCCCGAGACCAGGGTCAAGTCGCTGGCCTCAATCGCGGCGTCGGTGCCGGTCCCCATGGCGATGCCGAGGTCGGCGGTGGCCAGCGCGGCCGCGTCGTTCACTCCGTCGCCGACCATGGCGACGGTGCGGCCCTCGGCCTGCAGCCGCCTGACCTCGGCGACCTTGCCCTCGGGCAGCACCTCGGCCACAACCTCGGTGATGCCCAGCTCGTCGGCGCCCGCCTGCGCGGCCTTGGCGTTGTCACCCGTGAGCAGCACCGGGGTGAGCCCCAGGTGGCGCAGCCGGTGCACGGCCTCGCGGCTGGTCGGCTTGACCGTGTCGGCCACCACGAGGACACCGGTGACGGCGCCGTCCCAGCCGACCGTGATGGCGGTGCGGCCGTGCGACTCGGCGGCGGCGACCGCCTCGACGAGCGGCGCGGGCAGGCGAAGGGCCCACTCCTCGGCCAGCCAGCGGACCCGGCCGGCCACCACGACGTGACCGTCCACCAGGCCGCGGACCCCCAGCCCGCGGCTGGCCTCGAACGACTCGACGTCCGGCAGGTCGCCGACCCGCTCGCGGGCGGCCCCGGCGATGGCGCTGCCGATCGGGTGCTCGGAGGCGTGCTCCACCGCCCCCGCGAACCGCAGCAGCAGGTCCGGGTCGACCCCGGCTGCCGCCACGACGTCGGTGAGGGCCATCCGTCCGGTGGTGACGGTGCCGGTCTTGTCCAGGACGACGGTGTCCACCCGGCGGGTGCTCTCGAGCACCTCGGGGCCCTTGATGATGATGCCCAGCTGGGCACCCCGCCCGGTGCCCACGAGCAGCGCCGTCGGGGTGGCCAGCCCCAGGGCGCACGGGCAGGCGATGATCAGCACGGCGACGGCCGCCGTGAACGCGGCGGCCACGGCCACCCCGTGGCCCAGCCAGTACCCCAGCGTGCCCACCGACACGGTGACCACGATGGGGACGAAGATCGCGGACACCCGGTCGGCGAGGCGCTGGACCGCGGCCTTGCCGCCCTGCGCCTGGGTGACCAGGCGGCCGATCTGGGCCAGCCGGGTGTCCGCGCCCACCCGGGTGGCCCGCACGACGAGCCGGCCCCCCGCGTTGACGGTGGCCCCGGTGACCGCGCCCCCGGGGCCGACCTCGACCGGGACGCTCTCGCCCGTGAGCAGGCTGCTGTCGATGGCCGAGCTGCCCTCGACGACGACACCGTCGGTGGCCACCTTCTCCCCTGGCCGGACGACGAACTGGTCCCCGACGGCCAGCCGGTCCACCGACTCCCGGACCTCGCGGCCGTCACGAAGGACCGCGACGTCCTTGGCGCCGAGCGAGAGCAGGGCACGCAGCGCCTCGCCGGAGCTGCGCTTGGCTCGGGCCTCCGCGTAGCGGCCGGCCAGGATGAACGTCGTGACGGCCGCGGCCACCTCGAGGTAGATCTCGTCGGTGCCGGAACCCTGGCGGGGCACCAGCGTGAACGGCATCCGCATCCCCGGCATGCCGGCGTCGCCCAGGAACAGCGCGTAGAGCGACCAGCCGTAGGCGGCCAGCACGCCGACGCTGATCAGGGTGTCCATGGTGGCCGCGCCGTGGCGCAGGTTCACCCAGGCGGCCCGGTGGAACGGCCAGGCGCCCCACACCACGACCGGAGAGGCCAGCGTGAGCGCGGCCCACTGCCAGTTGTCGAACTGCAGCGCCGGGACCATCGCCATGAGCAGCACCGGCAGGGTGAGGACGGCCGAGATGAGCAGCCGCTGCCGCAGGGCAGCGGTCTCGTCCTGGCCGGCCGGCGAGCCGCCGCCGCCGTGGCCGTCGTCGTCCGGGGCCGCCGGCAGCTGGGCGGTGTAGCCGGTGTCCTCGACGGTCTGCACGAGGTCGGCCACGCTGACCGGGCCGCTGACCTGGACCCGCGCCGTCTCGGTGGCGTAGTTGACCGTGGCCGTCACCCCGGCCATCCGGTTGAGCTTCTTCTCCACCCGGGCCGCGCAGGAGGCGCAGGTCATCCCGCCGATCTCGAGCTGGACGACGGCGGGTGCGGAGTCGGTGGGGCTCATCGCGTCGCCGCCCCGATCGCGTAGGCGCCCACGAAGACCACGGCCAGCAGCACGACGAACAGCACCAGCCGGGCCACCGCACCCAGCTGGCCGGTCACAGCGGCTGCGCCAGGGCCGGGCCCACCAGCAGGTAGCCCGCCTCGTCGACGGCGTCGCGCAGGCTGGGCTCCTCGACCGGGCCGTCGCTGGTCACGGTGAGCAGGCCGGTGGCGAGCTCGACCTCGGCCGACCGGACGCCGGGGACCGCGGAGACCTCCTGCTGCACGGCGTGCACGCAGTGGTCGCAGGTCATCCCCGAGACGGTCCAGGTGGTCACGTTCATCGCGGTGCTTCTCCTTCGGGGGTTCAGGAACGGACGAGCCGGGCGATCGCGTCGTTGGCCTCGCGCAGCTTGGCCTCGGCCTCCGGCCCGCCCTTGACGGCGGCCTCGACGACGCAGTGGTTGAGGTGGTCCTCCATGAGGGTCAGCGCGACGGCCTGGAGGGCCTTCGTCGCCGCCGACACCTGGGTGAGGACGTCGATGCAGTAGGTGTCACTCTCGACCATCTTGTGGATGCCACGCACCTGGCCTTCGATGCGGCGCAGCCGGGCGAGCACCTGGTCCTTGTCGGCGGTGTATCCGGGCATGACCCCAATATACCCCTACCCCCCTGGGGTATCAACCGGGCGGGTCGACGTTCCAGCGCACGATCACCGGCTGCTCCCGCTCCCAGCCCAACGCGCCGCGGCCGGTCGGCCCGAGCAGCAGGGTGCGACCAAGATCGGCCGGGGCACCGATCCAGCGGGCGGCCAGCACGCGCAGCAGATGGCCGTGGGCGACCAGCAGCACGTCCTCCCCCGCAGCCAGCACCGGATACGCTCGCCGGCTCACCCGATCGGCCCGGCGGGCCACCTGCTCGAGCGACTCGGCCAGCCCACCGGGGCCGACGGTCGCCGTCCAGATCGTCCAGCCCTGGCCCTCCTGCGCCCGGATCTCCTCGGCGGTGCGGCCCTCGAAGGCGCCGTAGTCCCACTCCTGCAGGTCCGTGTCGGTCTCGACCGGGTGGCCCAGGATCAGCTCGGCGGTGCGACTGGCCCGCAGCAGCGGGCTGCTCAGCACCAGGCCGAACGGCCGGTCCGCCAGCACCGGGCGCAGCGCCACCGCGGCCGCCTCGCCGTCCTCGGTCAGCTCGACGTCGGTGCGCCCGGTGTGCCGGCGCTGCGCGCTCCACTGCGTCTCGCCGTGGCGCACGATGACGAGCTCAGCCACGGGTCACCTGCCAGAAGGCGACGGCAGCGGCAGCGGCGACGTTGAGCGAGTCGACGCCGCGGGCCATCGGGATCCGCACCCGGCGGTCGCAGGCAGCCATGGTGCTGTCGGCCAGGCCGGGCCCCTCGGCGCCCAGGACGACGGCGCACCTGCGGGTGTCCTCGGCGCTGAGCCGGTCCAGGTCGACGGCGTCCGGGGCGGGCGTGAGCGCGAGCAGGGTGAGTCCCGCGGTGCGGATGTCGGCCAGCCCCTGCGGCCAGCGCTCGAAGCGCGCGTAGGGCAGGGTCAGCGCGGCGCCCATCGACACCCGGACCGACCGGCGGTACAGCGGGTCGGCGCACAGCGGGTTGAGTAGGACGGCGTCCAGGCCCAGGGCGGCAGCCGCCCGGAACACGGCACCCACGTTCGTCGGGTTGGTGAACCCCTCGAGCACCGCGACGTGCCGGGCGGTGCCGAGCAGGTCGGCGGGTGTCGGCAACGGTCGGCGCTGCATCGAGGCGAGGGCACCGCGGTGCACTGCGAAGCCGGTGACCTGCTCGATGACGTCGTCCGCGGCGGCGTAGACGGGGACGTCGAGCGGCTCGAGGACGTCGGCCAGCCCAGGCAGCCACTTGCGGGCCAGCAGCACCGAGCGCACGCCGTAGCCGGCCGCGACGGCCCGGCGGACCACCTTCTCCCCCTCGGCGAGGAACAGCCCGCCCACCGGCTCGAGGACCCGGCGCAGCTGCATGTCGGTGAGCCGGACGTAGTCGGCCAGCCGCGGATCCGCCGGGTCGTCCACTTCGATCCGCTGCACCCCCCCACTCTGCATGAAGGGTCCCTTCTGTGCGCAACGACGCACAAACCGCACCTTCATCCCGGAGGGGGGTCAAGGAGGGGGGCTTCCGGGCCGATCTTCGGGGCGTGGGGTGGGCGACGCGCCGGCTGATCCGGGCTGCGGTTCCGGCGGTGCTGGCCGCGTCCGTCTTCGCGCTGCTCCCAGGCGGGACGGCGGCCGCGGAGAGCCCCGAGCAGGCCCAGGCCGCGGCCGACGCGGCGGCCCGGGCCGTCGACCAGCTCCGCCCCCAGCTGCAGACCGCGCTGCGCGCCTACGAGGCCTCGCTGGGCAACCTGGCCACCGACGTCAGCGCCGGCCTGACCGCCGACCAGCAGGCCCAGGACGCCGCGGTCGCGGCCGCCGCCGCCCAGCGCACCCAGACCAACCGGGTCCGGGCGCTGTACATGTCCGGCGGCAGCGTGGCCGTGCTGGCCAGCCTGCTGGCGGCGACCAGCCCGACCGACCTGCTCAGCCGGCTGGACGCCGTCTCCCGGGTGGTCAGCTCGGACGCCGTCGCCACCCGGCGGGCCGACCAGATCGCGCTGACGGTCCGGGCCGAGGCCGACCGGCAGCTGGCCAAGGCCGAGCGCACCACGGTGACCGCCTCGGACGTCGAGGCCGCGGCCGTCCGGCTGCAGGACCTGCTGGCCGCCGCCGAGGCCAAGTTGCAGGCCCTGTCCACCCGGGCGAAGGGCCTGCTCGAGGCCCAGCAGGCCGCCCAGGCGCTGGTCGCGGCTCAGGCCGAGGCCGAGCGCGCGGGCCTCGCGGCTGCCGCCACCGCGACCGCCCGCGGCATCCCGGCCGACTACCTGGCGCTGTACCGCGGCGCGGCGACCACCTGTCCCGGGATGGACTGGCACGTGCTGGCCGCCATCGGCCAGGTGGAGTCCGGGCACGGGCGCAACGTCGGGCCGTCGTCCGCCGGTGCCGAGGGCCCCATGCAGTTCCTGCCGTCGACCTTCGCGGCCTACGCCGTCGACGGGAACAAGGACGGCATCACCGACATCTGGAACCCCGCGGACGCGGTCTACTCGGCGGCCAACTACCTGTGCGCCAACGGCGCCGGCCGCCCGACCGGGCTGAGCGGCGCGATTTTCCGCTACAACCACGCGGACTGGTACGTCCAGATGGTGCTGCGGATCGCCGCGCAGCTGACGGCGACCTACCCGGGCTGACCGGTCGGCGGCAGCGCCGGCGGCTCGTCCGCAGCGGCGGCCGGCGGGGCCGACGGCTTCGGCGCGTCCGGAGGGATTCGTGAAAAGGCCTGTGCCAGGCTACCCATCGCCCCGGTGAGCTCGGCCGGGATCACCCACACCTTGTTGGCGTCGCCCTTGGCGATGTTGGGCAGCGCCTGCAGGTACTGGTAGGCCAGCAGCCGCGGGTCCGGGTCGCCGTCGTGGATCGCCTGGAACACCCGCTGGATCGCTTTCGCCTCGCCGTCTGCGCGCACCACCGCGGCCTGCGCCTCGCCCTCGGCGCGCAGCACCGCCGACTGCTTCTCGCCCTCCGCGGTGAGGATCGAGGACTGCTTGAACCCCTCGGCGGTGAGGATCGTCGCGCGCTTCTCCCGTTCGGCGCGCATCTGCTTCTCCATCGAGTCCTTGATGGACGGCGGCGGGTCGATCGCCTTGAGCTCCACCCGGTTCACCCGGACGCCCCACTTGCCGGTGGCCTCGTCGAGGACGCCGCGCAGGGCGCTGTTGATCTGCTCGCGGGAGGTGAGCGCGTCCTCCAGGTCGATGCCGCCGACGACGTTGCGCAGCGTGGTCACCGTCAGCTGCTCGATCGCCTGGATGTAGTTGGCGATCTCGTAGCTGGCCGCCTTCGGGTCGGTGACCTGGAAGTAGATGACCGAGTCGATGTTGACGACCAGGTTGTCCTCGGTGATCACCGGCTGCGGCGGGAAGCTCACCACCTGCTCGCGCAGGTCGATGAGCGGGCGCAGCCGGTCCACGAAGGGCACCAGGATGGTCAGCCCGGGGTTGAGGGTGCGGCTGTACCGGCCGAGGCGCTCGACGACGCCGGCCCGGGCCTGCGGCACGATCCGGACCGTTTTCGCCAGGGTGACGACGACGGCGAAGAACACCGCAAGAACGATGATCAAGGCGATGATGCTGGAACTCACGTGGCTCACATCTCCGATGAGAGGACGACGACGGTGGCGCCGTCGATGCTGATGACGTCCACCATGGCACCCGGTTCGATGACCGTGGACGGGTCGTAGCTGCGGGCCGACCAGACCTCGCCCTTGAGCTTGACCCGTCCGTCGTGCCGGTCCACCCGTTCGAGGACGATGGCCTGACTGCCGACCAGGGCGGCCGTCCCGGTGCGGGTGTCCAGCGGCTGCCGCAGGTGCTTGAGGGCCACCGGCCGGACGACGGCGAGCATGAGGACGGAGATCACGGCCGCGACGATCGCCTGCGCGACCAGCGGCGCACCGAGGGCGGAGGCCAGGCCACCGGCCACCGCACCCGCGGCGAGCATGATGAAGACGAGGTCCACGGTCGCGATCTCGACCACCCCGAGGACCAGGGCCATCAGGAGCCACCAGTACCAATCCACCACTTGACTGTATGACCTTTCCGCGGTCCGGGTGTGGTTCAGTCGGGTGGATCAGTCGGCGAGCCGCGCCGCGAAACGGTCACGGTGCCGGTGCACGTCCAGCGGCAGCCCGAACGTCGCGGACAGCGCCTCCGCGTCGACCACGTCCTCGATCGGGCCGGCCGCGACGACCCGCCCGGCGCGCAGCAGCAGGGCGTGGGTGAAGCCCGGCGGGATCTCCTCGACGTGGTGGGTGACCAGCACCAGCGCGGGTGCGTACGGGTCGGCCGCCAGGCCGGCCAGCCGGGCCACCAGCTCCTCGCGTCCGGCCAGGTCCAGCCCGGCCGCCGGCTCGTCGAGCAGCAGCAGCTCGGGGTCGACCATCAGCGCCCGGGCGATCTGCACCCGCTTGCGCTCCCCCTCGGACAGCGTCCCGTAGCGGCGCCGGGCCAGCTGGTCCGCGCCGAGCGCGACGAGCAGCGCGTGCGCCCTGGAGTCGTCGCTGGAGTCGTAGCGCTCGTGCCACCGGCCGACCACGGCGTAGGCCGCCGTGCGGACCACGTCGATCACGGACTCGTCGGGCGGCAGCCGGTCGGCGAGCGCGGCGCTGGCCAGGCCGATCCGTGGCCGCAGCTCGAAGACGTCGACCTTGCCGAGCCGCTCGCCGAGCACCCAGGCCCGCCCGCTCGTGGGGTGCAGCTGCGTCGAGGCCACCTGCAGCACGGTGGTCTTCCCGGCCCCGTTGGGTCCGAGCACCACCCAGCGCTCGCCCTCCTCGACCGCCCAGTCCACCCGGTCCAGCAGGGTCGTCTCGCCCCTGCGCACACTGACCGCCCGCAGGTCGAGCGCCGCCGCCACCGCCATGCTCCGAACCTACGGCACGCGGCCGCTCGCACCTCACCGTGCCGGGCCCGGCCGCGCCGGGTGCTTACAGTGGACGGCGTGCCGGATCCGAACACCCCCGAGCTGGCGGCCCGCTGCGCGCGGCTGGTCGCCTGGGGCAACGCCGTGCTCACCGGCCGGGTCAGCCCGGACGCCGCCGCGGAGCAGGTCGCGGCCGGCGTGGCCGGCGACCGGGTCGACGGCCTGCCCGGCGGCGACGACCAGAACCTGACCGTCGCGCTGGCCCGGCTGTCCGCCCGCGGCCTGCGAGGGCTTCGGCTGGTGCTGCCGACTCCCGGTGACCCGCTCGGCCTGCGCGGTCCCGGCCCGCTCCTCGCGGCGGCGCTGGACTGTGGCGCGGCCGTCGTCCTGGTCGCGGCCGACGAGGGCCCGGTGCTGGTCCCGGCCCAGTCGGGTGACGGGCCGGTGCGCTGGACCGCGTTCCCGGCGTCCTCCTCGGACGGTGCCGACATCGCCGACCGCTCGGCCGCCGCGCTGCCGT
Source organism: Actinomycetes bacterium (assembly GCA_036510875.1). Classification (NCBI taxonomy): domain Bacteria; kingdom Bacillati; phylum Actinomycetota; class Actinomycetes; species Actinomycetes bacterium. The sequence continues at coordinate 39,091 of DATCDE010000090.1, read as the reverse complement.
CGCTGGCCGAGGCCGACCGCGACCTGGCGGTGGCGCTACGGGAGGCGACCGAGCTGCTCGTCCAGCTGGACGTCGCTCGCTGCGAACCGGCCGCGGAGGACGCGCTGGAGGCGCTGCGTGAGGGCGGTTACGACGGCGACGGCCTGGCACCGGGCTACCCGGACCGCGCCTTCGGGGTGCTTGTCCGGGCCCGCCGGCTGGCCGCGATCGTGGCCGTGGCGTCGGCGTTCGAGGGTGCCACTGTCACCGCGGCCGAGGCTGACCTGCGCCGGGAGGCGCTGCTGCCGCTGGCCCGGGCCGCCCGGTACGCGCAGATGGCGGCGCACAACGCGGTGTTCGAACCGCAGGGCGCGCGGCTGCGCTGACCGGCCGGCCGGTACCGTCGGGGCCGTCATGAGCACCGATCCCACCGCCGCCGCAGAGCCGCAGACCCTGCTGGTCACTCTCACCGGCCCGGACCGGCCGGGCGTCACGAGCACGCTGTTCAGCTCGCTGGCGGCGTTCGACCTGGCCGTGCTGGACGTCGAGCAGGTGGTGATCCGCGGCACCCTCGTGCTCGGCGTGCTGCTCGGCGGCCCGGACCCGGCGGCGGCAGCCGAGGCGGTCAGGACGGTGGGTGCCTCGCTCGGCCTGGCCGTCGAGACGAGCACCGGGGCGGCCGAGGAGGACCCGCGGCGGCGCGGCCGGGTCCACGTCACGCTGCTCGGCCGGCCGCTGCGACCGCAGGCCGTCGCCGCGGTGGCGGGGGCGATTGCCGACAGCGGCGCCAACATCGACCGGATCGTGCGGCTGGCTCACTACCCGGTCACCGGGATCGAGCTGGAGGTGTCAGGGGCCGACCCGACGGGGCTTCGGGCGTCCCTCGCGGTCACCGCGGCGGCCCATCAGGTGGACGTCGCCGTGCAGCGCTCGGGGCTCAGCCGGCGGGCCAAGCGGCTCGTGGTGATGGACGTCGACTCGACGCTGATCCAGGACGAGGTCATCGAGCTGCTGGCCGCCCACGCCGGGCACGCCGAGGAGGTGGCCGGGGTCACGGCCGCGGCGATGCGCGGCGAGCTGGACTTCCGGGCCTCGCTGCTCGCCCGGGTGGCGCTGCTGGAGGGGCTGCCGGAGTCGGTGCTCGACGAGGTGCGGCACGAGGTGCGGCTCGCGCCCGGGGCCAGGACGCTGGTGCGCACCCTGCACCGGCTGGGCTTTCGGGTCGGCATCGTCAGCGGCGGGTTCACCCAGATCACCGACGCGCTGGCCGCGGACCTGGGGCTGGACTTCGCGGCGGCGAACACGCTGGAGGTCGTCGACGGCCAGCTCACCGGCCGACTGGTCGGCCCGATCGTGGACCGTCCCGGCAAGGCGGCCGCGCTGGAGCGGTTCGCCGCTGCCGCCGGCGTCCCGATCAGCCAGACCATCGCGGTCGGCGACGGCGCGAACGACCTGGACATGCTCTCCCGCGCGGGGCTCGGCGTCGCGTTCAACGCCAAGGAGGTCGTGCGGCAGGCCGCCGACACGTCGGTGAGCGTGCCCTACCTGGACACGGTGCTCTACCTGCTCGGGATCAGCCGCGAGGAGATCGAGGAGGCCGACGCCGAGGGCGGCACCCCGACCCCCGCCCCGGCCATCCCCCCTCCCGACTGACCCCTCGACCGGGGTGGGGACTGGTGGAGGAGGGCGAGGTCAGCCGCGCGGGACGGCGAAGTCCGCGAGCCGGGCCGACCCGGCGGCCAGCTCCCGCCAGGGACCGTTGACGTCCAGCAGGGCCACCCCAGTGGTCGGGAACTTCGTCTCGGCCAGCACCTGCACCTCGCTGCGTTGACCACCGGCCAGCGCCAGCACGAGCTCCTGCACGCCCGGGTTGTGCCCGACCAGCAGCACCGACGCGCTGCCCTTCGCGGTCTCGCGCAGCACCTCGACGAGGTCGCTCACGCTGGCCTCGTAGATCCGCTCGTCGAACTCCACCGGCGGCGTACCGCCCAGCTCCGCGGCTAGCAGCTCCCAGGTCTGCCGGGTCCGCCGGGCCGGCGAGCACCAGACCGCGTCGAGTACGCCCACGTGCTCAGCGATCCACCGTCCCGCGGCCGGGGCGTCCCGCTGCCCCCGTCGGCCCAGCGGCCGGTCCCGGTCGACCACGCCCACCGGCCAGTCCGACTTGGCGTGCCGCAGCACCACGAGTCGTCTCATGTCACCATCCCCGCCGCGGCTCGGATCTGCTGGACCTGGTCGGCGGTGCCGACCACGATGACGACGTCCCCTGGGTCGATGGTGGCCTCCGGTGAGGGGTTGGTCTCGAACTGCGCCCCGGCCCGGCGCAGCGCCAGCAGCGGCGCGCCGCCGCCCTCCTGCAACCGGGTCTCGCGCACACTACGGCCGGCCAGCGCCGAGCCGGCCCGGACGTCGACCTCCTCGAGCCGGAACTCCACGCCGCTGTCCCGCATCGCGACGTCCAGGAACTCGGTCAGGTGCGGCTGCAGCGCGAACGCCGCGATCCGGTCACCACCGATGCGCTGCGGGTTCACCACTCGGTTCGCCCCGGCGTGCTGCAACTGGGCGGTCGCGTCGTCCGTGCGGGCCCGGGCGATGATGGACAGGTCCGGTCGCAGCGCCCGTGCGGTCAGCACCAGGTACACCGACGCGGCGTCGTTCTCCAGGGCGGCGACCAGTGTCGCGGCCCGCTCGACACCGGCTCGGAGCAGCACCTCCTCGCTGGAGGCGTCCCCGACGACGTAGGGGTAGGGGCAGTCCGTCACCCGCTCGGAGTCCACGTCCACGACGACGACGGCGTGCCCGGACCGGGCCAGCTGGTGCGAGGCGGCCCGGCCGACCCCGCCCCAGCCGCAGACGATGGTGTGCCCGTGCAACCGGGCGATAGTGCGTTCCACGCGACAGGTCCCCCACAGGTCGGCCACGTGCCCCTCGCCGAGGGCTTCGAGCAGTGCGGTGAGGGTGTAGAGCACGGCCCCCACGCCCAGCAGCGCGTAGATCATGGTGAAGATCTTCAGCCCGGGTCCGAACGGGACGACCTCGCGGAACCCGATGGTGGTGAGCGTGGTCACCGCCTGGTAGGCGGCGTCCAGTGCGCCGAGCCCGAGCAGCAGGGACCCCAGCGTGCCGACGAGCAGGGCGAAAGCGAGCCGTGCGAGGCCGCGGCCGACCGGCGCCCAGGCCTCGTTGGCCCGCCGGTTCCGCGGCATTCGTCGTCGGGACACCACGGGGTCATCATCGCCGATCAGTTGCGTCACCGTGGGCCGCCCCGCCCATCAGCCCCGGCCGGGACTATGGTCCCTTCGACCCGAACCTACGGTGCCGTAGGTTTCAGCGCATGTCGGTCGATGCCCCGCTGTTGTCCCGCCCGGTGATCCAAGGCGGCATGGGTGTCGGCGTCTCGGGCTGGCGGCTGGCCTCCGCGGTGGCGAGGGGCGGCGGCCTGGGGGTGGTGTCCGGCGTGGCGCCCGACACCATGCTGGCCCGGCGGCTGCAGGACGGCGATCCGGACGGCGACGTGCGCCGGGCGCTGGCCGTGTTCCCCGACCATGAGCTGGCCAGGGAGGTCGAGGGCCGCTACCTGCGGCCGGCGGGTCGTCGTGACGATGCCCCGTACCGGCCGGTCCCCCGGCTGGACGTGCGGCAGCGACGGGACGCCGTCCGGTTGACTGTGCTCGGAGCGTTCGTCGAGGTGTGGCTGGCCAAGGACGGGCACCACGGGGCGGTGGGGCTCAACCTGCTGGAGAAGGTCCAGGCCTGGACACCCGCGACCCTGCTGGGCGCCATGCTCGCGGGCGTCGACGCGGTGCTGGTCGGCGCCGGCATCCCGGGGCATCTGCCCCGGCTGCTGGACGGGCTGGCGCACCTGGAGGCGGTGGAGCTGCCGGTCGACGTGGAGGGGTCGGCGCCCGGTGCGCACCGGATCCGGCTGGAGCCGGCCGCGGTGGTGGGCCGGCTGCCCTCGGCGCTGCGGCGCCCGTTCTTCCTGGCCATCGTCTCCTCGCACGTGCTGGCCGCGTACCTGTGCCGGGACCAGGCGACCCGGCCCGACGGCTTCGTCATCGAGGGGCCGGTCGCGGGCGGGCACAACGCGCCGCCGCGGGGCCGGTTGGTCATCGACGACTCGGGGCAGCCGGTGTACGGCCCCCGCGACGAGGTGGACCTCGACAAGGTGGCCGCGCTGGGCCTGCCGTTCTGGCTGGCCGGTGGGTACGGCACGCCGGACCGGCTGGCCGAGGCGTTGGCGGCGGGCGCGGCCGGCGTCCAGGTGGGGACGGCATTCGCCCTGTCCGCGGAGTCCGGGATGGCGCCACAGCTGCGCACCCAGCTGCTCGAGGCCGCGCGGGCCGGGACCCTCGAGGTGCGCACCGACCCGGCGGCCAGCCCGACCGGGTTCCCGTTCAAGGTGGCGGTCCTGGCCGGCACCGTGGCCGACGCGGTGACCTACGAGCACCGGGAGCGCACCTGCGACCTCGGCTACCTGCGGACGGCGTTCGAGCGGCCGGACGGCAGCGTCGGCTACCGGTGCCCGGCCGAGCCGGTGGACGTGTTCGTGCGCAAGGGCGGCGCCGTCGAGGAGACCGAGGGCCGGACCTGCCTGTGCAACGCGCTGACGGCGACGATCGGCCTGGGTCAGCACCGCAAGGACGGCACCGTCGAGCCGCCGCTGCTCACCCTGGGCGCCGACGCCGCGGTGGTCAAGGCGCTGCTGGCCCGGCACCCGGACGGCTGGACGGCCGCCGACGTGCTGGCCTTCCTCGCCCCTGCCCGCCCCGCATGAAGGGTCCCTTCCTGCGGAATGGGGTCAGGCGCCCATGGCGTGGACGCCGCCGTCCACGTGCACGATCTCCCCGGTCGTCTTGGGGAACCAGTCCGACAGCAGCGCCACGCAGGCCCGCGCAGCCGGCTCCGGGTCGGACAGGTCCCAGCCGACCGGCGCCCGGGTGTCCCACACCGCCTGGAACTCCTCGAACCCGGGGATCGACTTCGCCGCGATCGTCTTGAGCGGCCCGGCCGCGACCAGGTTGACCCGCACCCCGCGCGGGCCCAGGTCGCGGGCCAGGTACCGCGACGTCGACTCCAGCGCGGCCTTGGCCACGCCCATCCAGTCGTACTTGGGCCACGCCACGGCCGCGTCGAAGTCCAGCCCCACGACCGAGCCGCCCTGCGGCATCAGCGGCAGCGCGGCCATGGCCAGCGACTTCAGCGAGTACGCCGACACCTGGACGGCGGTCGCCACGTCCGGCCAGGCCGTGTTCAGGAAGTTCCCGCCGAGCGCCGCCTCCGGGGCGAACCCGATCGAGTGCAGCACGCCGTCCAGGCCGTCGACGTGCTCGCGCACCCGGTCGGCCAGCGCCGCGAGGTCCTCCTCCGACGTGACGTCCAGCGGCAGCACCGGAGCGGCCGCCGGCAGCCGCCCGGCGATCCGCGCGGTCAGGCTCATGGCCCGACCGAACGAGGTCAGCACGACGGTGGCCCCCTCCTGCTGGGCCAGCCGCGCCACGTGGAACGCGATGGACGCGTCGGTCAGCACGCCGGTGACCAGCAGCCGCTTGCCGTCAAGAATGCCCATGCCTCAGTGCCCCATCCCCAGTCCACCGTCCACGGGGATCACGGCCCCCGTGATGTACGCCGCCTCGTCGCTGGCCAGGAACCGCACCACCGCGGCCACCTCCTCGGGGGTCGCGTAGCGCCCCAGCGGTACCTGGCCCACGATCTCGGCCCGGCGCCCCTCCCCCAGCGCTCGGGTCATGTCCGTGTCCACGAAACCCGGTGCCACCACGTTCGAGGTGATGTGGCGCGAGCCCAGCTCACGGGCCAGCGACCGGGCCAGCCCGACCAGCCCCGCCTTGGACGCCGCGTAGTTCGCCTGCCCGGCCGACCCCAGCAGCCCGACCACGCTGGAGACGAACACCAGCCGGCCCCATCGCGCGCGCAGCATGCCGCGCGACGCGCGCCGGGCCATCCGGAACGCCCCAGTGAGGTTCGTGTCCAGCGTCGCGGTGAAGTCCTCGTCGGACATCCGCAGCAGCAGCGTGTCCCGGGTGATCCCGGCGTTGGCGACCAGCACCTCCACCGGGCCGTACGCGGCCTCGATGGCCTCGAACGCGGCCTCCACCTGGGCCTGGTCGGTGACGTCGCAGGCCAAGGCCAGCGCGCCCTCGGGCCCGTCGCCGGTGCGCGAGGTCACGGCGACCTGGTCGCCCTGGGCGAGGAACGCCTGGGCCACCGCCAGCCCGATGCCCCGGTTGCCACCGGTCACCAGCACCGAACGAGCCACCTGCCACCTCCGAAGGTCCGTGATCCCGACGGACGCTAGCGGCTACTGGTCGGTACACCGAACCGCCGCGCCCCGTAGGGTCGCTGCGTGCGCGCTATCGAGATCACCCAGTTCGGCGGACCCGAGCGACTGCAGGTCGTCGACCGGCCCGACCCGGTGCCCCACGACGGCCTGGTCGTCGTCGAGGTCGACCAGGCCGGCGTCAACTACGCCGACACCCACCAGACCGAGGACACCTACCTGTCCCGGCAGACGCTGCCCATGGTCCCCGGGGCCGAGGTGGTCGGCCGGCTGGACGGTCGCCGGGTGCTGGCGGTCGCCGCGACCGGCGGCTACGCCGAGCGGACCCTGGCTCACCCGGGCACCGTCTTCGCGCTGCCGGACGACGTCGGCTCCACCGCCGCGCTGGCCATGCTGATCCAGGGCGCGACCGCCTGGCACCTGCTGCGCACCAGCACCCACCTGGCCGAGGGCGAGACCGTCGTGGTGCACGCGGCCGCCGGCGGGGTCGGCACCATCGCCGTCCAGCTGGCCAAGCGCTGGGGCGCGGGACGGGTGATCGCCACGGCGTCCACGCCGGAGAAGCGGGCGCTGGCCCTGGAGCTCGGCGCGGACGTCGCCGTCGACGGCACCCCCGAGGGCCTGCGCGACCGGCTGCGGGAGGCCAACGGCGGCCACCCTGTCGACATCGTGCTGGAGATGACCGGCGGCCCGGTCTTCGACGAGAGCCTGCGGGCGCTGGCGCCGTTCGGCCGGCTGGCCACCTTCGGGATGGCCTCCCGGCAGGCACCCAGCCCGGTCACCAGCGGCGAGCTGATGCGCAGCTCGCGGGCGGTCATCGGCTTCTGGCTGGCCCACTGCTTCCCGCGCCGGGCCATGATGGACGCCGCCCTCACGGACCTGTTCGGGATGGTCGGACGTGGGGACCTGCGGGTGGTCGAAGGCGGGCGGTACCCGCTGGAGCAGGCCCGGCGGGCCCATGAGGACCTGCTGGCCCGCCGGACGGTCGGCAAGCTGGTGCTGGACGTGCGAGAGGGGACCCAGGCGTGACCCATCCGATCGACGAGAGCTTCCGTGCCCTCCCGCTGGGGGCGATCTGCGACGCAGCGCTGCAGCGCTGCCGCGACCTCGGCGTCGAGCACGCCGACGTCCGGGTGGAGCGCATCCGCAGCCAGGTGGTCCGGCTGCGCGACGCCAGGCTCGAGGGCGCCAACGACAGCGAGGAGGTCGGCTTCGCCGTCCGCGTCGTCCACGACGGTTCGTGGGGGTTCGCCTCCGGCGTGCACCTGACCGCCGCCGAGGCGGTGCGGGTGGCCGAGCAGGCCGTCGAGATGGCCCAGCTGAGCCGGCCGCTGTCCACCGAGCGGGTCGAGCTGGCCCCCGAGCCGGTGCACGCCGACTCGACGTGGGTGTCCTCGTACGAGCTCGACCCGATCACCGTGCCGGACGCCGACAAGGTCGAGGTGCTGGCCGACTGGAGCCGCCGGCTGCTCGCGGCCGCCGGAGTGGACCACGTGGACGCCAGCGTCTATGCGGTACGAGAGAACAAGTTCTACGCCGACACGGCGGGCACCACGACCACGCAGCAGCGGGTCCGCCTCGAGCCGGAGTTCACGGCGGTGGCCGTCGACGCGACGTCCGGGGCGTTCGAGACCATGCGCACGGTCGCGCCACCGGTGGGCCGCGGCTGGGAGTACCTGCTCGGCACCGGCTGGGACTGGCACGCCGAGCTGGCCGAGGTCCCCGAGCTGCTAGCCGAGCGGCTGCGCGCGCCATCGGTCGAGGCGGGCACGTACGACCTGGTCGTCGACCCGTCGAACCTGTGGCTGACCATCCACGAGTCCATCGGCCACGCCACCGAACTGGACCGGGCGCTGGGCTACGAGGCCAACTACGCGGGCACGTCGTTCGCGACGTTCGACCAGCTGGGCACCCTGAAGTACGGCTCCGAGCACATGCACGTGACCGGCGACCGCACGGTCGAGCACGGCCTGGCCACGATCGGCTTCGACGACGAGGGCGTGGCCACCCAGGCGTGGGACATCGTGCGCGACGGCCGGCTGGTGGGCTACCAGCTGGACCGGAACATGGCCCGGCTCAAGGGCCTGGGCCGCTCGAACGGCTGCGCGTACGCCGACTCCCCCGGCCACGTACCCGTGCAGCGGATGGCCAACGTGTCACTGCAACCGGCGTCGAACGGGCCGAGCACGGCCGAGCTCATCGCCGGCGTGGAGCGCGGGCTGTACATCGTCGGGGACAAGAGCTGGTCGATCGACATGCAGCGGTACAACTTCCAGTTCACCGGACAGCGGTTCTTCCTGATCCGGAACGGCCGACTGGCCGGGCAGGTGAAGGACGCCGCCTACCAGGCCACGACCACGGACTTCTGGGGCTCGATGGCCGCCGTCGGCGGGCCGCAGACCTACGTGCTGGGCGGGGCGTTCAACTGCGGCAAGGCGCAGCCGGGGCAGGTCGCGTCGGTGAGCCACGGCGCGCCGAGCGCGCTGTTCCAAGGGGTACGGATCCTCAACACCGTTCAGGAGGCGGGTCGGTGACCGGGTCGATCAGGCCGCAGGAGCTGGTGGAGCGGGCGCTGTCGCTGTCGCAGGCCGACGGCTGCGTGGTCATCGCGCGGGAGTCCAGTGAGGTGAACGTGCGCTGGGCCGGCAACACGCTGACCACCAACGGCGCCATGCGCGGGCGTGCGCTCACCGTGGTCGCCACCGTGGACGGAGCCGAAGGGACGGCGTCCGCTGTCGTGTCCCGCAGCAACGTCGACGCGGCGGAGCTGGAGTCGCTGGTGCGCGCGGCCGAGGACGCCGCCAGGGCGGCCGGGCCGGCCGAGGACGCCCGCCCGCTGCGGTCCGGCGTCCCGGCCGCAGCGGACTGGGACGACGATCCGGCCGCGACGTCCCCCGGCGTGCTGGGGGCCTTCGCCCCCGCGTTGGGCGAGGCCTTCGACCGGTCCCGCGCCGCGGGGCGCGAGCTGTTCGGGTTCGCCGAGCACCAGCTGGTGAGCACCTTCGTCGGGTCGTCGTCCGGGCTCCGGCTGCGGCACGACCAGCCGACCGGGCGGGTGGAGCTGACCGCGAAGGCCGACTCGCGGCGGCTGTCCACCTGGGCGGGGGCCTCGACGCGCGACTTCACCGACGTCGACGTCGCGGACCTCGAGGCGCAGGTCGCGACCCGGCTGGGCTGGGCACAGCGGTCGGTGGAGCTGCCGGCCGGCCGGTACGACACGGTCCTGCCGCCGGGAGCGGTGGCCGACCTGATGGTCTACCTGTACTGGTCAGCCTCCGCGCGCGAGGCGCACGACGGCCGCACCGTGTTCAGCCGCCCCGGCGGTGGCACCCGGGTGGGCGACCGGCTCAGCCCGCTGCCGGTCGAGCTGTACAGCGACCCGGCCGCCCCGGGGCTGGAGGCGGGCCCGTTCGTCGTGGCCGAGGCGTCCGGTGCGACGTCGTCGGTGTTCGACAACGGCGTGCCGCTGGGCCGCACTCCCTGGATCCGTGAGGGCACCCTGGCGGCGCTGCTGCAGACCCGGTACTCGGCCGAGCTGACCGGGCTGCCGGTCACCCCGGCCATCGACAACCTGCTGCTCTCGGTGCCCGGCGGCACCGGCGGGACGGACGAGCTGGTCGCGTCGACGAGCGGGCGGGCCCTGCTGCTGACCTGCCTGTGGTACATCCGGGAGGTCGACCCGCAGACGCTGCTGCTCACCGGGCTGACCCGCGACGGCGTGTACCTCGTGGCGGACGGCGAGGTGGCCGGCGCGGTGAACAACTTCCGGTTCAACGAGAGCCCGGTGGACCTGCTGGGCCGGATCCAGGCGGCGTCCGGCACCCGGCGGACCCTGCCGCGGGAGTGGGCCGACTACTTCAACCGGGCCGCGATGCCAGCCCTGCGCATCGACGGCTTCAACATGTCCACCGTCTCCCAGGCCACCTGACCCCGCCCCTTCCGCAGGAAGGGGGTCAGGCGTCCTCGAGGCGGAAGCCGAGCTTCATGCCGACCTGGTAGTACTCGACCTTGCCGTCGACGATCTGGCCGCGCACCTCGGTGACCTCGAACCAGTCCAGGTGCCGCAGCGTCTGTGCGGCCCGGCCCACCCCGTTGCTGATCGCGTCCTCGATGCTCGTCGACGAGGTGCCCACGATCTCGGTGAGCCGGTAGGTGCGGTTGCTCATGGGTGCTCCCTGGTCATGTCCATCGGATGGTCTGCCCATGATCCACCCTCGCGCCCGGTCCGGACATGCCCTTGCCGGCCAAGGCACGTAGCGTGGGCACGAGCAGCCGAGGGCCTGCGGTGGACGGAGGTGGCCATGGCACGGCGGACCGGCCGCGTGTACCGCATCACCGCGGCCCGCACCGCGCTGTCCGAGGACGTCGACGACCGGGCCCGGCGCTACCTGTTCTCGATGCTCGTGCGCACCGGCTGCTTCGTCGGCGCCGTGCTGGCAAGCGGGCCGCTGCGCTGGCTGCTCATCGCCGGCGCGGTGCTGCTGCCCTACCTGTCCGTGGTGTTCGCGAACGGCGGCCGCGAGCCGGGCCGCGACGAGGACCTGAAGACCACCGTGCTGCAGGCCGAGCGCAAGCAGATCGGGCCGACCGCCCCGCCGGCCTGAGCCGAACTGAGCCGGGAGGGGTAACTAGCCGCCGATGGCCGACATCGGCCGGCTCGGCTGCAGGAAGGCCGGGTCGTTGATCCCGTGCCCGGCGTGCTTGGCCCACAGCGAGGCGCGGAGCACCTCGGCCACCGCCTCGTCGTCGCCGCCGGAGCGCAGCACCGCGCGCAGGTCGGACTCGCTTCGGGCGAACAGGCAGTTGCGCACCTGGCCGTCCGCGGTCAGCCGGACCCGGTCACAGGAGCCGCAGAACGGCCGGGTCACCGAGCCGATCACGCCCACCCGGCCCGGGCCGCCGTCCACCAGCCAGGTCTCGGCCGGCGCGCTGCCGCGGAGCTGCTCCCCTTCGGGCGTGAGCGAGAACGCCTCCGACAGGTGGGCCAGGATCTCGTCGGCCGTGGCCATCTGGGCGCGGTCCCAGCCGTGCTGGGCGTCCAGCGGCATCTGCTCGATGAACCGCAGCTCGTAGCCGCGGTCCAGGCACCACCGCAGCAGCTCGACCGCCTCGTCGTCGTTGACCCCGCGCATGAGGACGGCGTTGACCTTGACCGGACGCAGCCCCGCAGCGTCGGCGGCCGCCAGCCCGTCCAGGACGTCGGCCAGCCGGTCCCGGTGCGCCAGCCGGACGAACTTCTCCCGGTCCAGCGTGTCCAGGGACACGTTGACCCGGTCCAGCCCGGCCGCCTCGAGGGCGGCCGCCACCCTGGCCAGGCCGATCCCGTTGGTGGTCAGCGACATCCGCGGCCGCGGTGCGAGCGCTGCCACCTGGGTCACGATGTCCACCAGCCCCCGCCGCAGCAGCGGTTCACCCCCGGTGAAGCGGACCTCGGTCACCCCGAGCCCCACAGCCACCCGGATCACCCGGACGATCTCGTCGTCGGTGAGGACCTCGGGGGTGGGCAGCCAGTCGAGGCCCTCGGGGGGCATGCAGTAGCTGCAGCGCAGGTTGCAGCGGTCGGTGAGCGAGACCCGGAGGTCCGTGGCCACCCGACCGTACGTGTCGACGAGCACTGGACCTCCTCCGCGAACCCACGACCCCGCGCTGGTCAGGTCACCCTACGTCGCCCGAGGTACCGTCGCAGGGTGCTCTCCCTGCTGCGCCAGCGACGATGGGTCGGCCTGACCTTCCTCGTCGTCGCGCTGGTGCTGCTGTGCTACCGGCTCGCGCACTGGCAGCTGGACCGGCTGCACGGCCGCGAGGCGGCCAACGCGAGCATCACGGCGGCCGAGAAGCTGGCTCCGATCCCTCCCGAGCAGCTGCTCGCGGTGGGCCGGCAGACCTCGTCGGCGCACTGGCGCCAGCTCACGGTCACCGGAACGTGGGACGCCGACCACCAGCTGCTCGTCCGCAACCGGCCGCAGGACGGCAGCAACGGGTTCTGGGTGCTGACCCCGCTGACGAGCGCGCAGGGCACCGCGCTGCTCGTCGTCCGGGGCTGGGTGCCCTACCCGATGCAGGCCGACCAGAACCCCGACGTCCCGGCCCCGCAGCCCGGCCAGGTCACGGGGGTGGTGCGGGTCCAGGGCAGCGAGCCGGCCAAGCCGACCCAGCTGCCGACCGGCCAGGTGCTGCGGGTCAACGTCCCCAGCATCGCCAAGGACCTGCCGTACCCGGTGTACGGCGACTACGCGGACCTGGTCTCCGAGCAGCCGCAGCCGGCGTCGGCGCCGACCCCGCTGCCCGCCCCCACCCTGGACAACGGGCCGCACCTGTCCTACGCCATGCAGTGGTACGCCTTCGGCGTGGTCGCCATCGTGGGCTGGTTCGTGCTGCTGCGCCGCGACGCTCAGGCGGCCGCCCAGGACCGGGCCGCCGCGGCCGAGGCGGCCGCGGCCGACGAGCACACCGTCCCGACGCCCGGGTGACCGGTGCGGATCGAGGACTACGCCATGGTCGGGGACCTGCACACGGCCGCCCTGGTCGGCGCCGACGGTTCGGTCGACTGGCTGTGCCTGCCCCGATTCGACTCCGACGCGGCCTTCGCCGCGCTGCTCGGCGACGAGGAGAACGGCAGCTGGCGGCTCGCCCCGACCGCGGCTGACGCGGTGGCCCGCCGCAGCTACCGGGGCGACTCGCTCGTCCTGGACACCGAGTGGACCTGCGGCGAGGGCCGGATCCGGGTCACCGACCTGATGCCGCCCCGGGAGCAGCAGCCGCGGCTGGTCCGGATCGTCGAAGGGCTCGACGGCGACGTCGCCGTGCGCGGCACGCTGCGGGTGCGCCTGGGGTACGGGCGGGTGGTCCCCTGGGTGACCAGGGAGCCGGGCGGCCTGCGCGCCGTGGCCGGGCCGGATGCGCTGTGGCTGACCACCGCTGCTCCGCTGCTCGGGGCGGACCACTCCACGGTCAGCGACTTTCGGGTGTGTGCCGGCGAGCGGGTCGCCTTCACCCTCGCCTGGGCACCGTCCACCGATCCTGCGCCCGCGGTCCCCGACCCACTCGACGAGCTGCAGCGAACCGAGGAGTTCTGGTCCGGCTGGAGCGGCCGGCTGCCCGCCGACCTGCCCTACCGCGCGGCCGTCGTCCGTTCGCTGGTGACCCTCAAAGGTCTGACCTACCGGCCCACGGGCGGCATCGTCGCGGCGGCGACCACGTCTCTGCCGGAGGACCCCGGTGGGGTCCGCAACTGGGACTACCGGTTCTGCTGGCTCCGGGACGCCGCGCTGACCCTCGGCGCGCTGCTGCGCTGCGGCTACGTCGACGAGGCCGCGGCCTGGCGGGACTGGCTGGTCAGGGCGGTCGCCGGCGACCCCGCCGACGTGCGGGTCCTGTACGGCGTCGCCGGGGAACGGCGGCTGCCCGAGGTCGAGCTCGGCTGGCTGGCCGGGTATGAGGGCGCCCGCCCGGTGCGGATCGGCAACGGAGCTGCCGACCAGGTTCAGCTCGACGTCTACGGCGAGGTGCTCGACGCTTTCCACCTGGCCCGGGAGGCCGGGCTGCCGGACGACGGCCGCGCCTGGGATGTCCAGCGGGCCCTTCTCGGCCACCTGGAACGGCACTGGCAGGACCCCGACCAGGGCATCTGGGAGGTCCGCGGGGAGCCACGGCACTTCGTGTACTCCAAGGTGATGGCCTGGGTGGCGTTCGACCGGGCCGCCCAGGCGGTGACCGAGCACGGGCTGCCGGGGGACGCTGACCGCTTCCGGGCGGTGCGCGACACGATTCATGCCGACGTCCTCGAGCACGGCTTCGACGAGCGGCTCGACAGCTTCGTCCAGTCCTACGGCTCCTCGGACGTCGACGCGGCCCTGCTGCTCCTCCCCCAGCTTGGGTTCCTCCCTGCCGGCGACCCGCGGATCGTGGGCACCGTCGACCGGGTGCAGCGCGAGCTGGTCGTCGACGGCCTGGTGCGCCGGTACCGCGTCGGGTCGACCGGCGGCTCGTCCGACGGGGTCTCGGGCGACGAGGGTGCGTTCCTGGTCTGCAGCTTCTGGCTGGCCGACGCGCTGGCCCTGGTCGGACGACCGGAGCAGGCGCGGGCCCTGTTCGAGCGGCTGTTGGGCCTGACCAACGACGTCGGCCTGCTCGCCGAGGAGTACGACCCGGTCCACCGCCGCCAGCTGGGCAACACCCCGCAGGCGTTCAGCCACGTCGGGTTGGTCAACACCGCGCTCAACCTGGCCGGGCACAGCCCGCAGCTGGGATCGCGCCGCCGGCACCGGGGCTGAGGCCGGTCAGTCCCGGGCGAGCACCGAGCCGACCACAGCGGGCGGCGCCTCGGCGAGCGGCTCGCGCACCACGACGTCGGCGAGCGCGTCGTAGGGCGTGGCCTCGGCATTCATGATCAGCAGCCGGGCGCCCGACCCGACGGCGACGTCGCACAGCGAGGCCACCGGCTGCACCTGCAGCGAGCTGCCGGCCACGAGCAGCAGGTCGCCGGCCCGGGCCGCGCTCACCGCGGCCCGCCAGACCTGCGGGTCCAGAGCCTGCCCGAACGAGACCGTCGCCGACTTGAGCAGGCCGCCGCACAGCTCGCAGGGCGGGTCGGGCTCCCCGGCGGTGACTCGCGCCAGGACGACCTGCATGGGCGAGCGCGCACCACAGCTCAGGCACTGGGCGGCGTGCAGCGTGCCGTGCACCTCGATCACCCGGCCCGAGCCGGCCGCCTGGTGCAGCCCGTCGATGTTCTGGGTGACGAGCGCGCCCATCCGAGCGGACCGCTCCAGCTCGACCAACGCCCGGTGCCCGGAGTTCGGCTGCGCCGTCCAGGCCGCGTGCTCGGCCCGGTCCCGCCACGACCGCCGGCGCAGCTCCGGGTCGGTCAGGTAGGTCTGCAGGGTGAACATCCGCTCGGCGGCCGGGTTCTTGGTCCACACCCCGTTCGGCCCGCGGAAGTCCGGGATGCCCGAGTCGGTGGAGATGCCGGCGCCGGTCAGCACGGTCACGGTGCCGGACGCGGCGACCTGCCGGGCCGCCCGTTCGAGCTGGTCCAGGGCCACCCTGCGACGGTAGCCGCTGCTACGGTCGCACGCAGCCGATCAACGGGGTGACGCATGGATCTGGGGCTGGACGGGCGCGTCTACATCGTCACGGGGGCCAGCCGCGGGCTCGGCCGGGCCACCGCGGAGGCGCTCGTCGCCGAGGGGGCCAAGGTCGTGGTCACCGGGCGGGACCCGGCCACGATCAGCGCGGCCGCGGCGCAGATCGCCGCGCTCGGGCCGACTCCGGACTGTGCTCTCGGCGTCGCCGCGGACAATGCCGACCCGAACGCCGGCGAGCGGCTGGTCGCGGCCGCCATGGCGCGCTACGAGCGCCTCGACGGGGCGCTGGTCAGCGTCGGCGGCCCGGCCTCCGGCCCGGCCCTGTCCCTCAGCGACGGCCAGTGGACCGAGGCCTTCTCGACCGTCTTCCTCGGTGCGCTGCGAGTGGCCCGCGCCGTCGTCGAGGGACTCGGCCCGGACGGCGGGTCGCTGGCGTTCGTGCTGTCGTCGTCGGTCCGGGAGCCGATCCTCGGCCTGGGTGCGTCGAACGGGCTGCGGCCGGGCCTGGCCATGGTCGCCAAGGAGCTGGCCACCGAGCTGGGTCCCCGCGGGATCCGGGTGAACGGCCTGGTCCCCGGCCGGATCGGCACCGAGCGGCTGCGGCAGCTGGACGCCGGTCGCAAGGCGGCCGACCTGGCCAGCGCTCGCCGGAGCATCCCGCTCGGCCGGGACGGGCTACCGGAGGAGTTCGGCCGGGTCGCCGCGTTCGTGCTCTCCCCCGCAGCCGGCTATCTGACCGGGGTGATGCTTCCGGTGGACGGCGGGATGCTCAAGGCGCTGTAGCCGTCAGGACTCCACGAGCGTGCCGTCGGCCTGCCGCTCGAACTGGGTCCGGTACAGGTCGGCGTACAGGCCCCCCTGGGCCAGCAGGGTGCTGTGGTCGCCCCGCTCCACGATCCGACCGGCGTCCACCACCAGGATCTCGTCGGCGTCCCTGACCGTGGACAACCGGTGCGCGATGACGATCGAGGTGCGCCCCTTCAGCGCGGTGGCCAGCGCGCGCTGGACGGCCGCCTCCGACTCGCTGTCCAGGTGCGCCGTGGCCTCGTCCAGGACGACGATCCGCGGCGCCTTCAGCAGCAGCCGGGCGATGGCCAGCCGCTGCTTCTCCCCGCCGGACAGCCGGTACCCGCGGTCCCCGACCATCGTGTCCAGGCCGTCCGGCAGCGCGGTGACCAGGTCCCAGATCTGGGCCGCCCGGCAGGCCCGCACCAGCTCGTCCTCGGTGGCGTTCGGCTGCGCGTACAGCAAGTTGGCCCGGATCGTGTCGTGGAACATGTGGGCGTCCTGGGTGACCACGCCGATCGCGCGGTGCAGGGAGCCCTGGGTGACCTCGCGGACGTCGTGGCCGCCGACCCGCACGGTGCCGGACGTGACGTCGTACAGGCGGGACACCAGCGCGGTGATGGTGGTCTTGCCGGCCCCGGAGGGTCCGACCAGGGCCACCATCCGCCCCGCCGGCACGGTGAAGGTCACGCCGTCCAGCACGTGCTGGGACGGCGTGGCGTCGAGCACCGCGACCGACTCGAGCGAGGCCAACGAGACCTCGTCGGCGGAGGGGTAGCGGAAAGTGGCGCCGTCGAACTCGACGGTGTCCGCGTCCTCGGGGAGGTCGATGGCCCCGGGCCGGTCGTCGACCATGGGCGGCAGGTCCAGCACCTCGAAGACCCGCTCGAAGGACACCAGCGCGGTCATGATGTCGACCTGGACGTTGGACAAGGCGGTGAGCGGCCCGTACAGCCGGGTGAGGTAGGCCGCCAGCGCCACCAGCGTGCCGACCCCCAGCGTGCCGTGCACGGCCATCACGCCGCCGAACCCGTAGACGATCGCGGTGGCCAGCGCTGCGACGAGGGTGAGCGAGGTGAACAGCACCCGGCCGTACATGGCCTGCACGACGCCGATGTCCCGGACCCGGGCCGCCTTTCCGCCGAACCCGCGGACCTCGTCGGCCGGTCGGCCGAAGATCTTGACGAGCAGCGCCCCGGAGACGTTGAACCGCTCGGTCATGGTCTGGCTCATGGCGGCGTTCAGCTGCATCGACTCGCGGCTGATCTCGGCCAGTCGGCGTCCGATCCAGCGGGCCGGGAGCACGAACAGGGGGAGCAGCAGCAGCGCCACCACAGTGATCTGCCAGGACAGGAAGAGCATGGTGGCCAGCACCAGGACGAGCGTGATCACGTTGGACACCACCGACGACAGCGTCGAGGTGAACGCCTGCTGCGCCCCGATGACGTCGCTGTTAAGGCGGCTGACCAGGGAGCCGGTCTGGGTGCGGGTGAAGAACGCGACCGGCATCCGCTGCACATGCTCGAACACCCGCGTGCGCAGGTCGTAGATCAGCCCCTCGCCCACCCGGGCGGAGAACCAGCGGCCGATCAGGCCGGACACCGCGTCGATGACGGCGAGCGCCGCCACGGCGATGGCCGTGCTGATCACGACGGACGTGCTGGGGCTCGCACTGCCGAGGTTGTCGATGATCCGCTTGAACAGCAGAGGGGTCAGCACGACGACGACCGATGACACCACGACGGTGGCGAGGAAGAGCGCGATGTCCAGCCGGTACGGCCGGGCGAACGCGACGATGCGGCGCGCCGTCCCCGGGATCAGCCGACGCTTGACATCGCCGTCCCGGGTGAACGACCGGTAGGCCTGCCACGGGCCGTGCCCTATCGACATTGCGTGTGCCTCGCGTTCCTCGTCTGTTCCTCAGCCAGCGACGCAACGCGTCACCCGGGCGTGCTGTTCCAGCGTTCGCCCTCAGCCGATCCCAGTCGCCGCTCTCAGCGCGCGCAGCCGGTGTCCCTGGGCGACGCGTTCGGCGGCCAGCTGGGCCGGGTACTCGTTGCTCGCGGCCTGCTGGAGCAGTGCCTTGGTTGCCGAGACGGCCCCCGGGGGTGCGCTGAGCAGCGCCCGCGCCAGGTCGTTGACCGCGTCGTCGAGCTCCTCACGCGGCACAGCGAGGTTGACCAGGCCGGTCCGGGCGGCTTCCTCGGCGCTGACCCAACGCCCGGTCGCACAGATCTCGAGGGCCCGCGAGTAGCCGATGGCGGCCACCAGCGGATGGGTCCCGGTCAGGTCCGGGACCAGCCCGAGGGAGGGCTCCCGCATGGCGAACAGCGCGTCGTCCGCGGCCACCCGAAGGTCACAGGCGAGGGCCAGCTGGAACCCGGCGCCGACGGCGTGCCCCTGGACGGCTGCGATGCTGACGAACGACGGGTCGCGCAGCCAGGAGAACCCCTGCTGGTAGGTCTCGATCAACGCATCGAGGTCGGCCGGCGGCAGCCCGGCCATCTCGTGGAAGGCCAGCTCCCCCGGGATGCCCTCGGGGGTGATCATCCGCAGGTCGAGGCCGGCCGAGAACGTCTGGCCCTCAGCCCGCACCACCACCACCCTGACCTGTCCGACCAGGGCCGTGCCGACCTCCGCGAGGGTGCGCCACAACAGCGGCGTCTGCGCGTTGCGCTTGTCGGGTCGGTCCAGCGTGAGGGTCGCCACGCCGTCGCTGGTCTCGACCCGAAGGCACGCCTCGGCGAGCCGCTCCGGGGACGGCAGCCGGCCGGCTTCCACGTCCATGATCCACCCCGCTCCCGACGGTCCTGACGCCGTCGAGACCGACCCTAACCCGCCCCGGTCGGTTCGCTTGCGCGGGCGCTACTTCTTGCCCTTGCCCCTGGTCGCCCCGCCCCGCCCGCGCAGCGTCGTCTCCGACTCGGTCAAGATCCGGTGCACGAAACCGTAGGAGCGCCCGGTCGACTCGGCCAGCGCCCGGATGCTCGTGCCGCTCTCGTACTTCTTCTTCAGCTCAGCGGCCAGCTTGTCACGTTCGGCCCCGGTCACCCGGCGGCCCTTACCCAGGTCGGCCACGCGTGCCTCCTCTGACGTGTCGGTTCTGACGTGTCCCTCGAACCCATGATCACTCAACCACGCCGGAACGCCCACCGGAAGACCCCGGACGGCCCGTGCTTTCGCTGGGGCGGACTGCTGTCAGGCCAGCGCGACCAGGTCGGCGTAGTCCTCGGTCCACAGGTCCTCGACGCCGTCCGGCAGCAGCAGCACGCGTTCGGGCTCCAGGGCGAGCACCGCGCCCTCGTCGTGGGTGACCAGGACGACGGCCCCGCTGAAGGTGCGCAGCGCCTGCAGCACCTCGACCCGGCTGGCCGGGTCGAGGTTGTTGGTGGGCTCGTCGAGCAGCAGCACGTTGGCGCTGGAGACGACCAGCTTGGCCAGGGCCAGCCGGGTCTTCTCCCCGCCGGACAGCACCGCCGCCGGCTTCTCGACGTCGTCCCCGGTGAACAGGAAGCTGCCGAGGATCCGGCGCAGCTCGACCTCGGGGAGATCGGGGGCCGCGCTGGCCATGTTCGCCAGCACCGAGCGCTGGGTGTCCAGCGTCTCGTGCTCCTGCGCGTAGTAGCCCAGCTTGAGCCCGTGCCCGGGCTCCACCTGGCCGGTGTCCGGGGGCTCCAGCCCACTGAGGACCCGCAGCAGCGTGGTCTTGCCGGCGCCGTTGAGCCCCAGCACGACCACCTTGGAGCCGCGGTCGATCGCCAGGTCCACGTCGGTGAACACCTCGAGCGACCCGTAGGACTTGGACAGGCCGGACGCCGTGAGGGGGGTCTTGCCGCAGGGGGCCGGATCTGGGAAGCGCAGCCGGGCCACCCGGTCCTGGACCCGCACCCCCTCGAGGCCGGAGAGCAGCCGCTCGGCCCGGCGGTCCATGTTCTGAGCGGCTTTCGCCTTGGTGGCCTTGTAGCGCATCCGGTCGGCCTGAGCCTTGAGCGCGGACGCCTGCTTCTCCGCGTTGGTCCGCTCCCTGCGCCGCCGGCGCTCGTCGGTCTCGCGCTGCTTGAGGTAGGTGGTCCACCCCACGTTGTAGACGTCCAGCTCGGCCCGGTTGGCGTCCAGGTGCAGCACCCGGTTCACCGTCGCCTCGAGCAGCCCGGTGTCGTGGCTGATGACCACCAGGCCCCCCTTGTGGGTGCGCAGGAACTCGCGCAGCCAGCTGATCGAGTCGGCGTCCAGGTGGTTGGTGGGCTCGTCGAGGAGCAGGGTCTCCGCGCCGCTGAACAGGATCCGGGCCAGCTCGACCCGCCGGCGCTGCCCGCCGGAGAGCGTGCGCAGCTGCTGGCCGAGCACGCGTTCCGGCAGCCCCAGGCTGGCCGCGATCTGGGCCGCCTCCGACTCCGCCGCGTAGCCGCCCTGCGCGGTGAACTCCTCCTGCAGCCGGGAGTAGCGCCGCATCGCCTGCTCAGCCGTGGCTTCGTCCGCGCTGGCCATCCGGCCCTCGGTCTCACGCAGCTTTCGGACCACGGTGTCCAGGTCTCGGGCGGACAGGATCCGGTCCCGGGCCAGCACGCCCAGATCCCCGGTGCGCGGGTCCTGCGGCAGGTAGCCCACCGTGCCGGTGCGCGTCACCGTGCCGCTCGCCGGTTCGCCCTCGCCGGCCAGCACCCGGGTGAGGGTCGTCTTGCCGGCCCCGTTGCGGCCGACCAGACCGACCCGGTCGCCGGCGGCGACCCGGAACGTGGCGTTGCTCAGCAGCACCCGGGCCCCGGCGCGCAACTCAACGGTCTGGGCGGTGATCATGCGAGCCTCTCGCGGGACAGAAGGGACGGCGGGCGCGGAGTCGGACGCCGTCAGGGCTCGCAGCGCAGCACCGGCATAGTCTACTGGCAGGACGCGAGAGGCCCTCGGCGTCGCCCGTGCGGGGAGGCCCGGCCACGGAGTTCGACGACCAGAACGTCGACGTGAGCGGTGTCGACGACCGCCGCGGCCGCACCCGAGGGCTCGGCCGCGGCCCGGTGGTCGCCGGCGGCGGTGGCATCGTCGCGGTGATCGTGACGGTGCTCGTCCTGCTGCTGGGGGGTGGCGGCTCGCTGCCGACCGCGGGAACGCCCGACCAGGGCGGCGGGACTCGGCGGCAGGGGACCTCGCCACGCGCTGCAACACCCCTGAAGCGATCGACCGGTATGACGACGGCTTCCTCGTCAAGGTGTTCTACGAGACGACCGAGGTGTGGACGGCCGAGCTGGGCCGCCGTGGGACGACGCTGCGCGAGCCTTCGCTGACCTTCTTCGACGGTGCGGTCCGGGCCGGGTGCGGCGTGGCGTCGTCCCAGGTCGGGCCGTTCTACTGCCCCGGCGACGGGCACATCTACCTCGACGTCGGGTTCCTCGCCCAGCTCCAGCAGCAGCTCGGGGCGCAGGGCCGCTACGCGCAGGCCTACATCCTGGCGCACGAGTTCGGACACCACCGGCAAACGGTGTTGGGGATCGAGTCGCAGGTTCGCCGGAGGCAGCAAGCCGACCCCGCCGGGGCCAACGCGCTGTCGGTCCAGACGCAGCCGCCGGCCGACTGCCTGGCGGGGGTGTGGGGCGCGCTCGCCAACTCCGCAGGCAACGTGACGGTGTCCCCCGCCGACATCGCCGAGGCGCAGACCGCGGCGGCGGCGGCCCGGTGAACCAGGAGGCGTGGACGCACGGCTCGGCCCAGCAGCGTCAGACCTGGTACTCGACCGGGGACCGGACGGCGGACCTCAACCGCTGCAACGCCGTCGCCGCCTGACACCGGCGACGGCGGTTGCGTCGCTCAGACGTTGAAGCCGAGCGCACGCAGCTGCTCGCGGCCCTCGTCGGTGATCTTGTCGGGGCCCCACGGGGGCATCCACACCCAGTTGATCTTCACATCGGCGACGAACCCGTCGAGGGCCAGCCGCGTCTGATCCTCGATGACGTCGGTCAGCGGGCACGCGGCGCTCGTCAGCGTCATGTCCAGCACGGCGACGTTGTTCTGGTCGACGGTGATCCCGTAGACCAGTCCGAGGTCGACGACGTTGATCCCGAGCTCAGGGTCGACGACGTCGCGCATCGCCTCGGTGAGCGTCTCGATCCGGTCGGCACCGGTAGCCGTCTCGGTCATGCCTGCTCCTTCGCCGCGACGGCCCGGGCCGCCGCATCCTTGAACGCCATCCATCCCAACAGCGCGCACTTCACCCTGGCCGGGTACTTGGCCACCCCGACGAAGGCCACCGCATCCTCCAGCAGCTCCTCGTCCGGCTCTCCCTGGCCCCTGGACTGCATGAGGGCAAGGAACGCATCCCCGGTCTCCATCGCCTGGGCCAGGGTGCGACCGGTCACCAGGTCGGTCATGACCGACGTCGACGCCTGGCTGATCGAGCAGCCCAGCCCCTCATAGGACACGTCCGTAACCGTGTCGCCGTCCAGCCGGAGCCGCAGCGTCACCTCGTCGCCGCAGGTCGGGTTCACGTGGTGCACCTCGGCGTCGAACGGCTCGCGGAGCCCGGCATGCCGCGGGTGCCGGTAGTGGTCCAGGATCAGCTCCTGGTACAGGGCCTCGAGCTGCATCAGGCCGCCCCGAAGAATCGCTGCGCGTACCGCACGCCGTCGACGAGCGCGTCGAGGTCGGAGCGGTCGTTGTACAGGTACAGCGACGCCCGGGTGGTGGACTGGACGCCGAACCGCTGGGCCAGCGGCCAGGCACAGTGGTGGCCGACCCGGACCTCGACGCCCTGGTCGTCGAGCACCTGCCCGACGTCGTGTGGGTGGATGCCCTCGACGGTGAACGAGACCGCACCGCCGCGGTCGACCACGTCCCGCGGGCCGACCACCTGCACCCCGGGGATCTCGGCCAGCCGCTCCAGTGCGTAGGCGGTGAGCGCGCGTTCGTGCGCGGCCACGGCTTCCATCCCGATCGCGGACAGGTAGTCGCACGCAGCCGCCAGCCCCACCGCCTGGGCCGCCATCGGGACGCCGGCCTCGAAACGCTGCGGCGGGGCGGCGTAGGTACTGCCCTCCATCCGCACGATCTCGATCATGGAGCCGCCGGTGAGGAACGGGGGCATCACCTCGAGCAGCTCGCGGCGTCCCCAGAGCACTCCGATGCCGAGCGGGCCGAGCATCTTGTGGCCGGAGAAGGCTACGAAGTCGACCCCCAGCGAGGCGACGTCGACCGGGACGTGCGGCACCGACTGGCAGGCGTCGAGCAGCACGAGGGCGCCGACCTCGCGGGCGCGGGCGACGATGGCGCCGACCGGGTTGACCGTGCCGAGCACGTTGGACTGGTGCACGAAGGCGACCAGCTTCGTGGTCTCGTCCACGACCGACGCCAGGTCGGACAGGTCGAGCCGGCCGTCGTCGGTGAGCCCCAGCCAGCGCAGGGAGGCGCCGGTGCGCCGGCACAGCTCCTGCCAGGGCAGCAGGTTGGCGTGGTGCTCCATCTCCGTCACCACGATGCTGTCCCCGGGGCCGACGACGAAGCGCGCCGCCTCGGGGTCACCGGTGGCCGCGTTCGACAGCGAGTAGGCGACCAGGTTGATCGCCTCGGTGGCGTTCTTGGTGAAGACCACCTCGCCCGGGTCCGCGCCGATGAACGTGGCCACGGTCAACCGCGCGCCCTCGTAGGCGTCGGTGGCCTCTTCGGACAGCTGGTGGGCCCCCCGATGAACGGCCGCGTTGTGCCGCTCGTAGAACTCCCGCTCCGCGTCCAGCACCCGCACCGGCTTCTGCGAGGTGGCGCCGCTGTCCAGGTAGACCAGTCGGCGACCACCGCGCACCGTACGGCCCAGCAACGGGAAGTCGGCCTTGATCCTGGCGACGTCCAGGACGGACGACGCGGGAGCCGACAGGTCGGCCGTCACGCCCCGGCCGCAGCCTTCGTGTAGCGCTCGTAGCCCTCCGCCTCGAGCTGCTCGGCCAGCTCGGGGCCGCCCTCCTTGACGATGCGGCCGTCGACGAACACGTGCACGAAGTCGGGCCGGATGTAGCGCAGGATCCGGGTGTAGTGGGTGATGAGCAGCACGCCCACCTCGCCGCCCTCACCCACCCGGTTCACGCCCTCGGAGACGACCTTGAGCGCGTCGACGTCCAGGCCGGAGTCGGTCTCGTCGAGGACGGCGATCTTCGGGTGCAGCAGCTCCAGCTGGAGGATCTCGTGCCGCTTCTTCTCCCCGCCGGAGAAGCCCTCGTTGACGTTGCGCTGGGCGAACGCCGGGTCGATGGACAGCCGGGTCATGGCCTCGTTGACCTCCTTGACCCAGGTCCGCAGCTTCGGCGCCTCGCCGCGGATCGCGGTGGCCGCCGTCCGCAGGAAGTTCGACACCGAGACGCCGGGCACCTCGACCGGGTACTGCATGGCCAGGAACAGCCCGGCCCTGGCCCGCTGGTCGACGGAGAGTGCCAGCAGGTCCTCGCCGTCCAGGGTGACCGTGCCCGAGGTCACGGTGTACTTCGGGTGCCCGGCGAGGGAGTAGGCGAGCGTCGACTTCCCCGAGCCGTTCGGGCCCATGATCGCGTGCGTCTCGCCCGCCCTCACGGTGAGGTCGACGCCGCGCAGGATCTCCCGCGCGCCCTCCTCGGTCTCGACGGTCACGTGCAGGTCGCGGATCTCCAGGGTGGCCATCAGTTCGCTTTCTCGACGTCGACGAGGACGTCGTCGCCCTCGATCTTCACGGGGTAGACAGGGACCGGTTTGGTGGCCGGCAGGCCGGTGGGACGGCCGGTGACCAGGTCGAAGCGGGAGCCGTGCAGCCAGCACTCGATGGTCAGGCCCTCGACCTCGCCCTCGGACAGTGAGACGTCCGCGTGCGAGCAGGTGTCGTTGATGGCGCGCACCTCGCCGTCGGTGCGTACCAGGCAGACCGGGATCCCGTCGATGACGACCCGGTGGGTGCCGCCCTCGCGCAGCTCGGCCAGCGGGCAGGCGTTGCGGTAGCTCATGCGCCAGCTCCCACGGAGATCGCGAGCTCGGCGTCGACCGCTGCGAGGAGACGCTCCTCCAGGTCGGGCACGCCGATGCGGGCCAGCAGGTCGGCGAAGAAGCCCCGCACGACCAGCCGGCGCGCCTCGTCGGACGGTATGCCCCGAGACTGGAGGTAGAACAGCTGCTCGTCGTCGAACCGGCCGGTGGCACTGGCGTGTCCGGCGCCGACGATCTCGCCGGTTTCGATCTCCAGGTTCGGCACCGAGTCGGCGCGGGCACCCTTGGTCAGCACCAGGTTCCGGTTGATCTCGTAGGTGTCGGTGCCCACCGCACCGGACCGGATCAGCACGTCACCGATCCACACGGTGTGCGCGTCGGCGCCCTGCAGCGCGCCCTTGTAGACCACGTTGCTGCGGCAGTGCGGCACCGCGTGGTCGACGAACAGCCGGTGCTCCAGGTGCTGGCCGGCGTCGCCGTAGTACAGCCCGAGCAGCTCGACGTCGCCGCCGGGGCCGGTGTAGTCGACCACCGGGCTGATCCGGACGAGGTCCCCGCCCAGGGTCACCACGGCGTGCCGCACCC
Organism: Actinomycetes bacterium; assembly: GCA_036510875.1. NCBI lineage: Bacteria > Bacillati > Actinomycetota > Actinomycetes > Actinomycetes bacterium. The sequence continues at coordinate 13,432 of DATCDE010000090.1, read as the reverse complement.
GGGCGTCCCGTCCCACGTGGATCCGGTGCGACCCGACGTGCACCGTGTGGGCGGCCCACTCCTGCAGCGAGACCACGGTGACCTGGGCGCCGTCCCCGGCCAGCACCTCGACGGTGTCGGCGTAGGTGGCCGACCCGGTGTGCTCCAGGACGATGACCGCCGAGGCGAACGGCTTCACATCGATCACGGTGTGCCCGTAGGCCGCGCCCTCGGCATGCTCGCCACGCACCGTGAGCACGGTGGGACGCGAGGCCGTGGTCTCCGCCGGAACGGTCACCACGGTGGCCCGCTCGAACCCGGCCCAGGCCTGTGCGGCGACCCGGTCGCGCGGCGCGCCCGTGGTGCCGAGCCGCGGGTCGTCGCGCCCGACCGTCTCGACCGTCACCTCGGGTGCTGCGTCGACGTCGACGACGACCTTGCCGTCAGCCGCCGCCGTGCCGTCGTGCAGGCCACGCAGCCGGGCCAGCGGGGTGAACCGCCAGGCCTCCTCGCGGCCCTGTGGCACCGGGTGGTCGGCCAGGTCGAACGAGTCGACCTGCTGCGGCCGGACGTCGGTCGCGGTGTGCGTGACTCCCATGGTCAGCCCACGGCCCCTTCCATCTGCAGCTCGATGAGCCGATTCAGCTCGAGCGCGTACTCCATCGGCAGCTCGCGGGCCACCGGCTCGACGAAGCCGCGCACGATCATTGCCATGGCCTCCTCCTCGGTGACGCCACGGCTCATCAGGTAGAACAGCTGGTCCTCGGAGACCTTGGACACGGTCGCCTCGTGCCCCATCGACACGTCGTCCTCGCGGACGTCGACGTACGGGTAGGTGTCCGACCGGCTGATGCCGTCCACGAGCAGCGCGTCGCAGCGCACCGTGGAGCGCGAGCCGTACGCGCCCTCCTGGATCTGGATCAGCCCGCGGTACGAGGTCCGACCGCCGCCCCTGGCCACCGACTTGGACACGATGGACGACGACGTGTTCGGCGCGCAGTGGACCATCTTGGCGCCGGCGTCCTGGTGCTGGCCCTCCCCCGCGAACGCGATCGACAGGGTCTCGCCCCTGGCGTGCTCGCCCATGAGGAACACGGCCGGGTACTTCATGGTGACCTTCGAACCGATGTTGCCGTCGACCCACTCCATCACGGCGCCCTCGTACGCGACGGCCCGCTTGGTGACCAGGTTGTAGACGTTGTTCGACCAGTTCTGGATGGTCGTGTACCGCACCCGGGCGTTCTTCTTCACGATGATCTCGACGACGGCCGAGTGCAGCGAGTCGCTGGAGTAGATCGGCGCCGTGCAGCCCTCGACGTAGTGCACGTTGGAGCCCTCGTCGGCGATGATCAGCGTCCGCTCGAACTGGCCCATGTTCTCGGTGTTGATCCGGAAGTAGGCCTGCAGCGGGATCTCGACGGTCACGCCCTTGGGCACGTAGATGAACGAGCCGCCCGACCACACCGACGTGTTCAGCGAGGCGAACTTGTTGTCGCCGACGGGGATCACCGAGCCGAAGTAGGTGCGGAACAGCTCCTCGTGCTCGCGCAGGCCGGTGTCGGTGTCGAGGAAGATGACGCCCTGCTCCTCGAGGTCCTCACGGATCTTGTGGTAGACAACCTCGGACTCGTACTGCGCCGCGACGCCGGACACGAGGCGCTGCTTCTCGGCCTCCGGGATGCCCAGCCGGTCGTAGGTGTTCTTGATCTCGGCGGGCAGCTCGTCCCAGGATGTGGCCTGCTTCTCGGTCGACTTGACGAAGTACTTGATGTTGTCGAAGTCGATGCCGCCGAGCTCACCACCCCATGCGGGCATCGGCTTCTTGTCGAACAGCCGCAGCCCCTTCAGCCGCAGGTCGAGCATCCACTGCGGCTCGTTCTTGCGGGCCGAAATGTCGCGGACGACCTCCTCGTTCAGCCCGCGCCGCGCGTTCGCGCCGGCGTCGGTGCTGTCGTGCCAGCCGAACTCGTAGCGGCCGAGGCCCTCGAGGTCGGGGTGGGCGGTCTGGGTCATGACGCGGTCCTCTCCGGCGATGCGGAACGGTTCGGGACGACGGTGGTGCAGACATGGTCCCCGTGCCCGATGGTGGCCAGCCGTTGCACCGGCCGGCCGAGCAGGCGGGAGAACACCTCGGTCTCGGCCTCGCACAGCTGCGGGAACTCCGCCGCGACGTGCGCGACCGGGCAGTGGTGCTGGCACAGCTGTTCCCCCAGGCCGGCCGGGGCCGGCTCGGCGGAGGCGGCGTAGCCGTCCGCGGACAGGGCTGCGGCCAGCGCGGCCGCTTCCTGGCCGGGCTCGGCGTGGGCGACCAGGTCGGCGTACCGCTGCTCGAACAGCGCCGCCCGCTCCCGGGCGAACTCGCCCACAGCGACCTCACCGCCCACCCGGGTGAGGTAGCGAAGGGCCTGGGCGGCGAGGTCGTCGTAGGTGCTCTGGAACGACTCGCGGCCGGTGGGGGTGAGCGCGTACACCTTGGCCGGGCGGCCGCGGCCACGCCGCGGGTCCGGCCCGTAGGGGGACCGCTGCCCCGCGGTGACCAGGCCGTCCGCGGCGAGCACGTCGAGGTGCCGGCGGACGGCCGCGGAGGTCAGGCCGACTCGCTCGGCCAGCGTGGCCGCCGTGGCGGGACCGTCCTGCAGCAGCGAGCGGACCAGGCGGGAGCGGGTGCCCCCGCCGGCCTGCTGCGGTGCGTCGGCCAATTTCACAACGGCCATGTTACCTAATTCCCGCCGTCCCGCACGCCCCGGTTCGCCAGGAATCGGGAAACGTAGGATCGGCGCCGTGATCGAGCCGGCGGTGGTGCTTGATGGGCTGGTGATCCGCTACGGGGGGACCGTCGCCGTCGACGGGCTCTCGCTGGCCGCCCCCCGCGGCTCGGTCACCGCCGTGCTCGGCCCGAACGGGGCCGGCAAGACGAGCACGGTCGAGACCTGCGAGGGCTACCGGACCCCCGCCGAGGGGACCGTGAGCGTCTTGGGGCTGGACCCGCACCGCGACGCGCGCGCGCTGCGCCCGCGCATCGGGGTCATGCTGCAAGGCGGCGGAGTGCCGCCCGGCGGCCGGGCACTGGAGTCGCTGCGGCTCGCGGCCGCGCTCTACGCCCACCCGCTCGACCCGCAGGCGCTCGCCGAGCGGGTCGGGGTCGACCGCATGGGCCACACGCCCTACCGGCGGATGTCCGGCGGTGAGCAGCAGCGGCTCAAGCTGGCGCTCGCGCTCATCGGGCGCCCCGAGCTGGTGTTCCTCGACGAGCCCACCGCCGGGCTGGACCCGCAGGCCCGGCTGTCCACCTGGGACCTGGTCCGCGAGCTGCGCGCCGACGGCGTGTCCGTCGTCCTCACCACGCACCTCATGGACGAGGCCGAGCAGCTGGCCGACCACGTCGTCATCGTGGACGCCGGCCGGGTCGTGGCGGCCGGCTCCCCCGCCGAGCTCACCCGCCACGGTGCCGAGAACACGCTGCGGTTCAACGGACCCAAGCGGTTGGACGTCGCCGCCCTGAGGGGTGCCCTGCCCGAGGGCTGCGAGGTCACCGAGGACTCCCCCGGCAGCTACCGGGTGGTCGGCCCCATGGACCCGCAGCTGCTCGCCACCGTCACCGCCTGGTGCGCCGCCCACGGCGTGATGCCGGACCGCCTCGCGGTCGAGCGCCGCACCCTCGAGGACGTCTTCCTCGAGCTCACCGGCCGGACCCCGCGATGACCGCGCCCGCAGTAGACGGCGGGCGGTTCACCCCCGCCCCCGGGGCCGCGCCGTTGGGCCGCATGGTCTGGGCCCAGACCCGCTCCGAGCTGGCCACCCAGCTGCGCAACGGCGAGCAGCTGCTGCTCATCCTGGTCATCCCGACCCTGCTGCTCGTCCTGTTCACCCTGGTCGACGTGGTCAGCCTCGGCTCGGGTCGCCGGGTGGACTACCTGCTCCCCGGCATCCTGGCCCTGGCGGTCATGTCCACGGCGTTCACCGGCCAGGCCATCGGCACCGGCTTCGAGCGCCGCTACGGAGTGCTCAAGCGGCTCGGCTCGACGCCGCTGCCCCGGTCGGGGCTGCTGGCAGCCAAGACGCTGGCCGTCCTGGTCGTCGAGCTGGGCCAGCTGCTGCTGCTGCTCGGCGTCGGCGCGCTGCTCGGCTGGCGGCCAGGGAACATCCAGTGGCTCACGGTCCTGCTGCTGCTCGCGCTCGGCACCGCGGCGTTCTCCGGCCTCGGGCTGCTCATGGCCGGCACGCTGCGCGCCGAGGCCACCCTGGCCCTGGCCAACCTGGTCTACCTGCTCCTGCTGCTGGCCGGCGGCATCGTGGTGCCCCTCGACCGGTTCCCCGCCGGGGCGCAGCCGGTCCTCGAGGCGCTGCCCTCGACCGCCTTGGCGGACGGGCTGCGGACGGCGTTCAGCGGCGGCCCCGCCCCCTGGGGGCCGATCGGGGTGCTGACGCTGTGGGCCGCCGGGTCGCTGACTGCGGCCGCGTTGACGTTCCGCTGGGAGTAGCCCCCTACCATCGTCGCCGTGGAGACTCAGGCGGTGGGGCCGCTCGCCCGGCGCGTGTTCCAGGCCAACATCGTGGCGCAGGCCGGCATCGTCGTCACCGGCGGCGTCGTCCGGCTCACCGGGTCCGGCCTCGGCTGCCCCACCTGGCCGCAGTGCTCGCCCGGCTCCTACGTGCCCACCCCGCACCAGGCGCAGGGCTACCACAAGTACATCGAGTTCAGTAACCGCACGCTGACCTTCGTCGTGTTCCTCACCGTGGCGGCCGCCGTGATCGTGGCCTGGCGGCAGGTGCCGCGCCGCCGGCCGCTCGTGCTGCTGGCCGGCGCCGGGGTCCTGGGCGTCGTGGCCCAGGCGGTCCTCGGGGGCATCACCGTGCTCACCGGGCTCAACCCCTACACCGTGTCCGCGCACTTCCTGCTCTCGATGGGCCTCATCGCGACCGCCGTGGCGCTGTACGAGCGGGGCAACGAGCCTGGGGACGGTCCCACCACGTCACTCGTCCGCTCCGAGGTCGTCTGGCTGTCCCGCGGGGTGCTGGTGCTTGCCGGGTTCGTCCTGGTCCTCGGCACGATCGTCACCGGCTCTGGGCCGCACTCCGGGGACGCCGTCACACCGGCCCGGTTCGGCCTCGACCCGCGCACCATGAGCTGGCTGCACGCGGACGTCGTCCTGCTGTTCATCGGCGCCACGCTCACCCTGTACGTCGCACTGCGGCTCACCGATGGGCCGCCGGTCGCCCTTCGACGGGTCGTCGTGCTGCTCGCGGTCTCCCTCGGCCAGGGCGCCGTGGGCTACCTGCAGTACTTCACCGGGCTGCCCGAGGCGATCGTCGCCGTGCACCTGCTCGGGGCCACCCTGGTGTGGATCTCGACCCTGCTCATCCCGTTCGCGCTGCGGCAGCGGGCGGTCCGCCCGCCCGGCACGCCCAGCCCGGACCCGGACCAGCAGGCGCTGCGCCCGGCCTGACCGGAGGTCAGTCGCCCGACTCAGTCTGGACGCTGGCCGTCGCCGTCCCGCCCGAGCAGGCCACCTGAACGGTGATCTTGCTGCCGTTCCCGACGAACTCGACCTTGATGTGCGAGTCCGGGCCGAGCTCCTGCTCGGTGATGCCGTAGCCGTTGTTCGGCGTCGCCGTCCCGCTGACCTGGTTCCCGCTCGTACAGCGCGCGAAGACCGTGCCGCCGGCCGAGGTGAACGCCTGGTAGGACGACGTGGCGGTCGAGGCGGCGGTGGGCGGTGCCGTCGGGGTCGAGTGCTCGGTCTGCGTCGGCGCCGGGCTGGTCTTGGCTTCCGGGCTGGGCGAGGCCGTCGTGGACGTCGCTTGGCTGGGCGGCACGACTTGCGGCGTCGCGGTGGTCGCCGGGTGCGACGGCGGCGCCGGGTGCGACTGGCCCGGCGCGGTGCTGGTGCCCTGCGCGCTGCGGGTCGGCGAGGTCGACTTCGTCGCTGCGCCGGGGGCCGTCGTGCTGGCCGCCACCGCGGGTGCCGCGCTCTGCAGCTGGTCGGTGACCTGCTGCTGGCTCAGGGCGGTGACCGTGTCGTTCCCCTGCACCGCCCCGCGCAGCACGCCCACGGCCCCGAGGCCGATCACCGTGGCTGCGGACGTGACCGCGACCCATCCGGTGACGTAGACGGCACGACGAGGCATGCCGTCATGGTCCCTCACCCACCCCGCCGGGACCACTAACCGGAGGCTAAGACCCCGACAAGCGTCGGCCAACCGCCCAGCCGTCCCCACGCCAGCCACGACCACCTCACCCGCGCCCGCCGTCCGGGCGGCTACCGTGCGCATGTGCCCAACGTGCTGGTGGTGGAGGACGACCCGGCGATCCGCTCCGCCCTGATCCGCAGCCTGGGCGAGCGGGGGCACGCCGTCTCCACCGCTCCCGACGCCATGACCGGGCTGCGGGAGGCCCTGGAGTCCCGACCCGACCTGGTGGTCCTCGACCTGGGGCTGCCCGACCTCGACGGCGCCGAGCTGCTCCGGATGCTCCGCGCGGTCAGCTCGGTCCCCGTCATCGTGGCCACCGCGCGCGACGACGACCCGTCGATGGTCCGCGCGCTGGACGCCGGCGCCGACGACTACGTCGTCAAGCCGTTCAGCGCGGAGACCCTGGACGCGCGGATCCGCGCCGTGCTGCGCCGCTCGGCGACGGGCGAGCCGGACTCCCGGCTCACGGTGGGCCCGCTGCAGATCGACGTGCGAGCCCGGACCGTCGTGCTGGACGGCGGCCCGGTGGACCTGAGCCCCCGCGAGTTCGAGCTGTTGGCCTACCTGGCGGCGCACGTGGGCCAGGTGGTGACCAAGCGCGAGCTGCTGTCCGAGGTCTGGCGGCTGCCGTACGGCGGGGCGGACAAGACCGTCGACGTCCACTTGTCGTGGTTGCGCCGCAAGCTCGGCGAGACAGCCCAGGAGCCCCGGTTCCTCATCTCGGTGCGGGGCGTGGGGGTCAAGCTCGTGGAGCCGGCTGAGTGAGACGGCAGGTCCTGCTGACCCTCGCAGCCACGACCCTGCTCGTCCTCGTGGCCTTTCTGGTGCCGCTGGCGCTGCTGATCCGCTCCTCCGCGGCGGAACGAGCCACCAACGAGGCGACCCTGGGCGTGCAGCCCCTGGCCGCCGTGGTCGCCGTGGTGGACGCCTCCACCCTCGGGGTCACGGTGGCCCAGATCCGCTCGTCCCTCGGCGAGCCGGTCACCGTGTTCCTGGGCGACGGCAGCGTGCTCGGTGACCAGCGGCCACGCAGCCGCTCGGTGGACCTGGCCGCCACCGGGCGGGCGTTCACCGCCAAGCTGCCGAACGGCGGCCGCGAGGTGCTCATCCCGGTGGTCGGCCGACCCGAGGGCACCGCCGTGATCCGGGTGGAGGTGCCCGCCAGCAAGATCACCAAGGGCGTGGCCGCGTCCTGGGGGGTCCTCGCCGTGCTCGGGGTCGTCCTGCTCGGGGTGTCCCTGCTCGTCGGCGACCGGCTGGCCCGCTCCTGGCTGCGCCCGGTGCACTCGCTGACCGACACGGCCAGCCGGCTCGGTGGCGGCGACCTGTCGGCCCGCGCCCGCCCGGGTGGCCCGCCCGAGGTGGCGGCTGCCGGTCGGGCGCTCAACGGGCTGGCCGGGCGGATCCGCGACCTGCTGCGGGCCGAGCGGGAGGCCGCCGCCGACCTGTCGCACCGGCTGCGGACACCGGTCACCGCGCTGCGCCTGGACGCCGAGGGGCTCCGCGACCCCGAGGAGCGCGAGCGGCTCGCCCGCGACGTCGGCGAGCTGGGCCGCGTCGTCGACCAGGTCATCGCCGAGGCCCGCCGGCCCGAGCGCGAGGGCGTGCTCGCGTCTTGCGACGCGGCCGCGGTGGTGTCCTCCCGGGTCGACTTCTGGCGGGTGCTCGCCGAGGACACCGACCGGCAGGTGGTCACCGAGATCCACCGGGGGCCGATCGCGGTGCGGAGCTCCGCCGCGGACCTCGCCGAGACCGTGGACGCGCTCCTCGGCAACGTCTTCGCGCACACCCCGGACGGGACCGCCCTGAGCGTCGAGCTGCGGCCGCGCCGGCTGGGCGGCGCGCGCCTCGTCGTGGCTGACGACGGCCCCGGGCTGCCCGGTCCCGGGGTGCTGGAGCGGGGCAGCAGCCACGGCGGGTCGAGCGGCCTCGGCCTGGACATCGTGCGGCGAACGGCGGAGGCCTCCGGCGGCGAGCTCAGTCTCGGGCTGTCCGAGCACGGCGGCACCCGGGTCGTGGTGGACCTGGGGCCGCCCCGCTGACCTGGCCGGCCGGGCTCAGAACAGCGGGTGCAGTGGCAGCAGCGGGTCGATCGCGACCATGACGAACAGCAGGCTCAGGTAGGAGATGGACCAGTGGAACAGGCGCATCGGCCGCAGGTCGCCCGCCCCGGCCCGGACCCGGCCCTGCAGCCGGTGGGCCTCGAGCAGGAAGACCGCGCCGAGCAGGACTGCGCTCAGCGTGTAGACCACGGTCATCCGCCCCACCGGCACCAGGACGACGGTCGCTGCCACCATGGCCCAGCTGTACCGGACGATCTGCCGGGCGACCGTGGCCGGCGACGCGACCACCGGCAGCATCGGCACGCCGGCCGCCTCGTAGTCGTCCCGGAACCGCACCGACAGCGGCCAGTAGTGCGGCGGGGTCCACAAGAAGATCACCGCGAACAGCACCACCGGCGTCCAGGCCAGGCCGTCCGTGACGGCCGCCCACCCGATGAGCACCGGCATGCAGCCGGCCGCGCCGCCCCAGACGATGTTCTGCGGGGTCCGCCGCTTCAGCCCCGCCGTGTAGACGAGCACGTAGAACAAGATCGCGACCAGGGTCAGCCAGGTGGCCAGCGCGTTGACCGTCCAGGCCATCCACAGCAGCGACAGGACGCCCAGCGCCGCGCCGAAGACCAATGCGGCCCGGGGGGTGATCGCGCCGGTTGCGAGCGGACGACGGCCGGTGCGCCGCATCACTGCGTCGATGTCGCGGTCCAGGAACGAGTTGAGCGTGTTGGCGCTGCCGGCGGCCAGCGTGCCACCGAGCAGCGTGGCCAGCACGAGCCCCAGCGACGGCACCCCGCCCGAGGCCACGAACATCGTCGGGACGGTGGTCACCAGCAGCAGCTCGATGATCCGCGGCTTGGTGAGGGCCACGTACGCCGCCGCCGTCGTGAGCACCGTCGGCCGCGAGGCGGAGTCGGCGGGGGTCCTCGGGTCGACGGCGGTCACGTCCACCTTCCGGTCCGGTCCCGTCCATCCACACCGACGGGCGCCGGCCCATCGTATCGGTAGGCTCCGAGTGGGTGCGGGCCCGCGCAGCTCAGTCCTGACCCAGCGCGACGGCGACCCGCCGTCCCACCGCCGAGAGGAACGGTTCACCCGTGAGCGACACCACGCATCGGCCCGGCGACCGGCCGGCCTGGACCGACCTCGACGACCGGGCGGTGATCATGGCCAGGGGGCTGGCCATGGACGCCGTCCAGAAGGTGGGCAACGGCCACCCCGGGACGGCGATGGCGCTGGCGCCGGCGGCCTACCTGATCTTCCAGCGGTTCCTCCGGCACGACCCGTCAGACCCGTCCTGGGCCGGGCGGGACCGGTTCGTGCTGTCGGCCGGCCACTCCAGCCTCACCCTGTACACCCAGCTGTTCCTGTCCGGGTACCCGCTGCAGCTGTCCGACCTGCAGAGCTTCCGCACCTGGGGCAGCCGCACCCCCGGCCACCCCGAGCACGGGCATACGGCCGGGGTCGAGACCACCACCGGGCCACTGGGCCAGGGGGTGGCCACCGCGGTGGGGATGGCGATGGCGGCGCGACGCGAGCGGGGCCTGTTCGACCCCGACGCGGCGCCGGGAGAGAGCCCCTTCGACCACCGGATCTGGGTGATCTGCTCCGACGGCGACCTGGAGGAGGGCCTGTCCGGGGAGGCGTCCTCGCTGGCCGGCCACCAACAGCTGGGCAACCTGGTGCTGGTCTACGACGACAACCACATCTCCATCGAGGACGACACCGCGATCGCGTTCAGCGAGGACGTCGGCGCCCGCTACGCGGCCTACGGCTGGCACGTCCAGCACGTCGCCGCGCTGCCCGACGGCAACGTGGACCGGGCCGGCCTCGGCGCGGCACTCGAGGCCGCGCGGGACGAGACCGCCCGCCCCTCGATCATCGTGCTGCGCACCGTGATCGGCTGGCCGGCCCCCCACCTGCGCAACACCGGCAAGGCCCACGGCTCGGCCCTGGGCGTCGAGGAGGTGGCCGCCACCAAGCGGCTGCTCGGGCTGGACCCCGCACGGTCCTTCCAGATCGACGACGAGGCGCTGGCGCACGCCCGGGAGGTGGCCAGCCGCGGCGCCGCCCTGCGCGGCGAGTGGGACGACCGGTTCGCCGCGTGGGCGGCCGCGCACCCCGAGCGGGCCGCGCTGCAGGCCCGACTGGCCACCCGCACCCTGCCGGACGGCTGGACGACGGCGCTGCCGACGTTCCCGGCCGACCCGGACGGGATGGCCACCCGCAAGGCGTCCGGCCTCGTGCTGGACGCGCTGGCCCCGGTTCTCCCCGAGCTGTGGGGCGGCTCGGCCGACCTGGCCGAGTCGAACAACACGACGATGAAGGGCGAGCCCTCGTTCGTCCCCGCCGTCCATCAGACCGGCATGTGGCCCGGCGGACCGTACGGCCGCACGCTGCACTTCGGCATCCGGGAGCACGCGATGGGCGCGATCCTCAACGGCATCGCGCTGCACGGCGGCACCCGCCCCTACGGCGGCACCTTCCTGGTGTTCAGCGACTACATGCGGCCGGCGGTGCGGCTCGCCGCCCTCATGCAGACCGCGGTCGTCTACGTGTGGACCCACGACTCGATCGGCCTGGGCGAGGACGGCCCCACCCACCAGCCGGTCGAGCAGCTGGCCGCGCTACGGGCCATCCCGGGCCTGGCCGTCGTCCGGCCGGCCGACGCGAACGAGACCGCGCAGGCCTGGCGGGTCGCGCTGGAGCGTGCCACGCCCACCGGCCTGGCGCTGACCCGGCAGAACGTCCCGGTGCTCGACCGCGCGGTGCTCGCCTCGGCCGAAGGGGTGGCCAGGGGCGGCTACGTGCTGGCCGAGGCCGACGGCGGCGCCCCCAGGGTGCTGCTCATCGGCACCGGGTCGGAGGTCCAGCTGGCGCTGGCCGCCCGCGAGCGGCTGCAGGCCGACGGCATCCCCACCCGAGTCGTGTCGATGCCCTGCCTCGAGTGGTTCGACGAGCAGGACGCCGCCTACCGTGACGGCGTGCTCCCGGCGTCGGTGACCGCCCGGGTGTCCGTGGAGGCGGGCATCGCGCAGCCCTGGTACCGGCTGGTCGGCACCGCCGGGCGCTGCGTGAGTCTGGAACACTTCGGCGCGTCCGCGGCTTACCAGACGTTGTACCGGGAGTTCGGGATCACCGTGGACGCCGTCGTCGCGGCGGCCCACGACAGCAGGCACGCCGCGAGCTGAAGGAGAACCGCCATGGCCGACCCGATCGAGGAGCTCGCTGCCGACGGAGTGTCCGTGTGGCTGGATGACCTGAGCCGGCACCGACTGGCCGGTGGCAGTCTGGCCGCGCTCGTCGCGCGTGGGGTGACGGGGGTCACCAGCAACCCGACGATCTTCGAACAGGCGCTGCGACGGGGCGAGGACTACGCAGCCCAGGTCGCCGACCTCGCGGCGCGCGGGCTCAGCGTCGAGGAGTCGGTCCGGATGATCACCACCTACGACGTGCGCTGGGCCTGCGACGTCCTGCGTCCGGTGCACGAGCGCACCGACGGCTTGGACGGACGGGTCTCGATCGAGGTCGACCCGCGGCGAGCCCGGGACGCCGAGGCAACCATCGCGGAGGCCCGCGGGCTGGCCTGGCTGGTGGACCGGCCCAACCTGCTGATCAAGATCCCGGCCACCGTCGAGGGCCTCCCCGCGGTCACCCAGGCGCTGGCCGACGGGATCAGCGTCAACGTCACGCTGATCTTCTCCCTGGACCGCTACCGCGCGGTGATGGACGCGTTCCTGGCCGGCCTGGAGCAGGCCCGGGCGGCCGGGCGGGACCTGTCGCAGATCGCCTCGGTCGCGTCCTTCTTCGTCAGCCGGGTCGACACCGAGGTGGACACCCGACTGGAGAAGATCGGCACCCCGGAGTCGATGGCGCTGCGCGGCCGGGCCGCCATCGCCAACGGCCGGCTCGCGTACGAGGCGTACGAGGAGGTGTTCGGCTCAGTCCGGTGGCAGGCGCTGGCCGCGGCCGGCGCCCGGCCACAACGCCCGTTGTGGGCCTCGACCGGGGTCAAGAACCCCGCGTACGACGACACCCGGTACGTCGTGGACCTGGTTGCTCCCGGCACGGTCAACACCATGCCGGAGAAGACCCTCGACGCCATGACCGACCACGGCCGGCTGCACGGGGAGACCGTCCGGCCGTCCTACCCGGACGCGCACCAGGTGATGGCCGACCTGGCGGCAGTGGGCGTCGACTACGACGACGTCGTCACCGTCCTCGAGGACGAGGGCGTGGCCAAGTTCGAGGCGTCGTGGACCGACCTGCTCAGCTCGCTGCGGACCTTGCTGGACCAGGCCGGGACGCACCGGTGAGCAATCCGCTGCGGGGCCCGCGCGACCGGCGGCTCCCCCGCGTCGCCGGACCCTGCGGGATGGTCATCTTCGGGGTGACCGGAGACCTGGCTCGCAAGAAGCTGATGCCGGCGATCTACGACCTGGCCAACCGGGGGTTGCTGCCGCCGGGCTTCGCCCTGGTCGGGTTCGCCCGCCGCGACTGGGCCGACCAGGACTTCGCCCAGGTGGTCCACGACGCGGTGAAGGAGCACGCCAGGACCGAGTTCCGCGAGACGGTCTGGCAGCAGCTGGCCAAGGGCATCCGGTTCGTCCCCGGCGAGTTCGACGACGACGCCGCGTTCGACACCCTGCGGCAGACCATCGCCGACCTCGACGAGCAGCAGGGCACCGGCGGAAACCACGCCTTCTACCTGTCGGTGCCACCCAAGTTCTTCCCCCAGGTGATCCACCAGCTGAAGAAGAACGGGCTGGCCGACGGGCCCGAGGGGGCCTGGCGCCGGGTGGTCATCGAGAAGCCGTTCGGGCACGACCTGGCCAGCGCCGAGGAGCTCAACCGGATCGTCGACGAGGTGTTCCCCAGCGGCTCGGTGTTCCGGATCGACCACTACCTCGGCAAGGAGACCGTCCAGAACATCCTGGCGCTGCGCTTCGCGAACGAGATGTTCGAGCCGGTGTGGAACTCCAACTACGTCGACCACGTGCAGATCACCATGGCCGAGGACGTTGGCATCGGCGGCCGGGCCGGCTACTACGACGGCATCGGTGCGGCCCGGGACGTCATCCAGAACCACCTGCTGCAGCTGCTCGCCCTGACCGCCATGGAGGAGCCGGTCTCCTTCGACGCGGCCGCCGTGCGGACGGAGAAAGCCAAGATCCTCTCCGCGGTGCGGCTCCCGGCCGACCTGTCGA
>DATCDE010000089.1 GCA_036510875.1 Actinomycetes bacterium | reverse complement strand
GAGCTCGCTGCCGCAGGCCACGCCGTTCGGCTGGGTGAGCACCCGATCGACCTCGGCGGCATCGGCAAGGGGCTGGCCGTGCGCTGGGCGGCCGGGCAGCTCGAGGCAGCCGGCTCGGCCACGCTGGTCGAGGCCGGGGGGGACATCTACGCGGGCGGCCCCGGCCCGGAGGGCAGCGGCTGGCTGATCGGCGTCGAGGACCCGAACGGCGGGGCCGACCCGGTCGCCGTGCTGTCCGTGCAGGACGCCGGCTGCGCGACGTCATCCGTCCGGGTCCGGCACTGGAAGGTCGGGGACCGGCAGGTGCACCACCTGATCGACCCGCGCACCGGCCGGCCGGGGGGCCAGGGCATGGCCGCGGTCACCGTCGTCCACCCGGACCCGGCCTGGGCCGAGGTGTGGAGCAAGTCGTTGTTCCTGACCGGCCGCGGCGGGATCCGGCACGAGGCCGACGCCCGTGACCTGGCCGCGCTGTGGGTCGACGAGGCCGGCGTCGTGGGCTCCAGCCGGGCCATGAAGCCGCTGATCAGCTGGGAGGCCGGAAATGCGTGGTAACCGACCGGTGGCCGCGGCCGCTCAGCGGGTCACCCTCACGGTGCTGGTCGCACTGAGCGCTGCGGTGACCAGCTGGCTGATCGGGCGCGGGTTCGCGACGGTCTCCGGCAACACGATGGCCCCGTGGATCCTGGGCCGGGCCGCCGGAGTGACCTCCTACCTGCTGCTCGTCCTGCTCGTCGGGATGGGCCTGGTGCTCTCGCACCCGTGGCGCAGCCGGTTCGAGCGGCCGAGCACCGCGACCCGGCTGCGGCTGCACGTCAGCCTGGCGGTGTTCACCACGGCGTTCACCGTGCTGCACATCGTCGTCCTCGCGACCGACCCCTGGGCCGGCGTCGGCTGGAAGGGCGCCGTGCTTCCCCTCGGCGCCACCTACCGGCCGGTCCCGGTCACGCTCGGGGTGATCGGCCTGTACGCGGCATTGCTGGCCGGCGCGACCGCCAGCCTGGCCGGACGGTTCGCGCCGCGGGTGTGGTGGCCGATCCACAAGGTGGCGGCGGTCTCCCTGGTGCTGGTGTGGATCCACGGCATGCTCGCGGGCAGCGACACCGCCGCGCTGCTGTGGCTGTACCTGCTGACCGGGGGGCTGGTCGTGGCACTGGCGATCAGCCGCTACACGGTGCGGACGCCGGCCGACCTGGTGGCCGAGCTGACCGAGGCGAGGCCGACGACGCTCGTCGGGCCAGCGCACCGGGTCCCGGCCGGGCGGAGGGATCGGCGGTGACCGGCCGACTGCACCTGGTGCCGCAGGAGGCGTTCGCACCGCGGCAGGACGCCTCGCCCGTCGGGCTGCTCGGCGGCTGGGTGGTGTACCCGGCGGCGGGGTCGGGCCAGCGCACCGTGGGCCCCGCGCCGGAGGACCTGGACGACCACCTGGCCCGGCTGGGCCCGCGCCCGACCGCCCGGGGACACCACGGGGACGCGCTCGTCGAGACCCTGGCGGCGGTGGAGCTCACCGGCCGCGGTGGCAGCCACTTCCCGGCCGCCGCGAAGTGGCGCAGCATGCTGGCCGCCGGCGGCGGCGGCACGGTGGTGGCCAACGCGGCCGAGGGCGAGCCGGCCAGCGCCAAGGACGCCGCGCTGCTCCAGCACCGTCCGCACCTGGTGCTGGACGGCCTGCTCAGCGCCGCCGAGGCGATGGGCGCGGACGACGTCGTCGTGTGGCTGCACGACGGGGCGCACGCCAGCCGCAGCGCCCTCCACCGGGCCCTGGCCGAGCGCCGGGCGGCCTTCCCCACCGAGCCGCAGATCCGCGTGATCGGCGCGCCGGACCGGTACATCTCGGGGGAGTCCAGCGCGATCGTGCGGGCCCTGTCCGGCGGGCCGGCGCTGCCCACGCTGCGCCGACGCCCCGCGGCGCAGGAAGGCGTCGGGGGCCGTCCCACACTGGTGCACAACGTCGAGACGCTCGCCCGGGTGGGACTGGTCGCCCGCACCGGGCTCGAGTACCGGCCGACCACGCTGCTCACGGTGCTGGCAGGGGACCACCGGACCGTGCTCGAGGTCGGCCCGGAGGTCACCCTGGGGCAGGCCGTGGCCGCGGCCGGCTGGCGCCAGCCCGACCAGCCGACGGCGGTGCTGCTCGGTGGCTACGGCGGAGCCTGGATGGACTGGGCCGCGGCCGCGGCGCTGCCGGTTGACGAGCCCACCGTCCGGGCCGCCGGATCGTCGCTCGGCGCCGGGATCGTGATCCCGCTGCCGGCGGCCGCCTGCGGGCTGGCCGAGACGGCGGCGATCACCCGATACCTGGCCGACAGCAGCGCCCGGCAGTGCGGGCCCTGCCTGTTCGGGCTGCCGGCCATCGCCGACGTCCTGGACCTGATCGTCGACGGCAGCGCCGGCCGCTCCGAGCTGAAGCTGCTCGAGCGGTACGTCGCGGAGGTGTCCGGGCGCGGCGCCTGCCACCACCCGGACGGCGCCGTCCGGCTCGTGCCCAGCGCCCTGGACGTGTTCCGGATCGAGCTCGCTGAACACCTGCGCGGCCGGCCGTGCGCCTCGGCGGCAACGCCCGTCGGGCTGCCGGGGGTGGGCTGAGATGCGCCGCCGCCGCAGCGCCGAGCTGGCCCGGCTGCGGGTGGACCCGGTGCTGTGCGACGGGATCGGCATCTGCGCCCACCTGGCGCCCGAGCTGGTCCGGGTCGACTCCTGGGGCTACCCGATCGTGCCGCTGGAGGCGATCGACGAGCGCGACCAGAAGCAGGCGCAGCGGGCGGTGCGGGGCTGCCCCCGCAAGGCGCTGTTCCTTGAGCCGGTGCCGGCCGAGCTGCCCACTCGCTGATCAGGACAGACCGAGGGTGCGGTAGCGGCGCTGGCGCGCGGCTCGGCGCTCGCCGTCGTTCACCGCCATCAGGGCGGCCAGCTCGTGCTCCAGGGCCTGCGCGACCCGGGCCACGAACTCCTCCGGCTCGTCGGCGGCGTCCGGGCGCTCGGCCACGATCCGGTCGACGATGCCGTTGGCCCGCAGGTCCAGCGCCCGCACGCCCTGCGCCGCGGCCACCTCGGGGGCCCGGTCGGTGGTGCGGTAGAGGATCGCCGAGGCGCCCTCCGGCGGCAGCGGCGACAGCCAGGAGTTCTCCGCCGCGAGCACCCGGTCGGCTGGAAGCAGCGCCAGCGCACCGCCGCCGCCTCCCTGCCCGAGCAGCAGGCACAGCGTGGGTGATGGCAGCGTGATCAGGTCAGCCAGGCTGCGCGCGATCTCGCCGGCCAGCCCCCCCTCCTCCGCCTCGCGGGACAGCGCTGCCCCGCCAGTGTCGATGACCGTGACGAGCGGCAGGCCCAGCTCGGCGGCCAGCCGCATGCCGCGCCGGGCGGTGCGCAGCGAGGCCGGCCCGAGCGGCTGCTCCAAGGTCTGCGCCCGGCGGTCCTGGCCGAGCACCACCGCGCGCGCCGACCCGAACCGGGCCAGGGCGAGCAGCAGGCCGGCACACCCCTCGCCCTCCCCGGTCCCGAACAGTGGCGTCACCGAGGTGGCCCCGCCGCGCAGCAGCGCCCGGACGCCGGGCCGGTCGGGGCGCCGGGACCGGGTGATCACCTCCCACGCCGGGGCATCGGACAGCTCGTCGAGCGGCAGGTCGGGCACCGGCCCCGGGTCGCCGACCGGGGTCGCGAGCACGTCGAGCG
>DATCDE010000088.1 GCA_036510875.1 Actinomycetes bacterium | reverse complement strand
CGTCGGAGGCCGCGGTGGCCGCGTCGAGCGCCTCGCGGAGCGACTCGGCATCCTCCGCCCGGACCATCCGGGTGGCGGCGAGCGCGGCGGCACCGGGCTCGACCACCCGGCGGAAGTCGAGGGCGTCCTGCAGCTGCGCCCCCATCGAGCGCACCAGCTCACCGGCGACGGACCGGGAGACCGTGGTGCCGCCGTAGGTGACGAAGGTGCCGCCACCGCGCCCGCGACGGGTCTGCACGTACCCGGCCTGCCGCAGCGCCTCCAGCGCCTCGCGCACGGTGGAGCGGCCCACCTGCAGGGTCGCGGCCAGCTCCCGTTCGGAGGGCAGCCGCTCGCCACGCGGGATCACCCCGAGCTTGATCGTGCGGGCCAGCCGCTCGACGGCGATCTCGAAGGCGTTGCCCGAGCGCACCGGTCCCAGCAGGGACGCCGGGACCGTATGGCCGCCCATGGGGCTCACGCGCGGATCCGCTCGCCCTTGGGGTCGTACAACGGCGGCTCGGCGACCACCCCTGGCACCCACTCCCCGAACACCATCACCTCGACAGGGGTGCCCGCCAGGGCGGACGCCGCGGGCAGGTAGGCGAAGGCGATCGAGGCGTCCACCGAGTGGCCGATCGCACCGCTGGTCACCCGCCCCACGGTGTGGCCGTCGACCCGCACCGGCTCGTTGCCCAGCACCTGGCGCAGCGGGTCGGACAGGGTGACGCACGCCAGCCGCCGCTCTGGCCGCTCCCGCCCGGCCAGCGCCTCCCGGCCGAGGAACTCCTTGTCCGGCTTCACGCAGAAGCCCAGCCCGGCCTCGTACGGCGTCTGGTCGGCGGTGATGTCCGACCCCCAGTACAGGTAGCCCTTCTCGGCGCGCAGCGAGTCGATCGCCCGGTAGCCGCAGCGGAGCATCCCGTGCCCGGCACCAGCCTCGACCAGCTCGGCCCACAGTGCCGCGCCGTACTCGGCCGGGGTGTAGACCTCCCAGCCGAGCTCTCCGACGAACGTGACCCTCAGCATCCGCACCGGAGCCGAGCCCACCGTGGTCTCGCGCATGGTCAGGTACGGGAACGCCTCGTTGTCCAGCCGCTGCGGGGTGAGCGGCTGCAGGATGTCCCGCGCCCGCGGGCCCCACAGGCCGAAGCAGGCCCACTGGCTGGTGACGTCCCGGACGATGACCGAGCCGTCCCGCGGCGCGTGCGCGGTGATCCAGGCCAGGTCGTGCCCGCCGAACGCCGTCCCGGTGACGATCTGGAAGGTGTCGTCGCCCAGCTGGGTGACCGTGAAGTCGCACTCGATGCCGCCGCGGGCGTTGAGCATCTGGGTGTACGTGATCCGGCCGGGGCCGCGGGCCACCCGGTTGTCGCACAGGCCCTCCAGCAGCGCGGCGGCGCCGGGGCCGGACACCTCGAGCTTGGCGAAGGACGACTCGTCGAACAGCCCGGCGGTCTCGCGGGTGGCCCGGTGCTCGGCCTCGATGGCCGGCGACCACAGCTTGCCGGCCCAGCCGAGCGGGCGCCCGGACGGGTCGCCGAGCGACTCGTTGCTGCGGTAGTAGTTCACCCGCTCCCAGCCGCTCTTCTCCCCGAAGGAGGCCTCCGCCGCGACGTGCGCGGCATACGCGGGCGACATCCGCAGCGGGCGCCCGGCCTGCCGCTCGTGGCCCGGGTAGACGATGTCGTAGTAGCTCTCGTAGTTCTCCCTGACCCGGGCCAGCGTGTACTTCGGCGAGCGGTACTGCCGGCCGAACCGGCGCACGTCCATCTCCCACAGGTCCATGCCGGGGTCGCCGTCCAGAATCCAGCCGGCCATGACCTCACCCATGCCACCGGCACCGGCGATGCCGTGCGCGCAGAACCCGGCGGCGACCCAGAACCCGTGGACGTCGGTCGGCCCGAGGCAGAACTCGTTGTCCGGGGTGAACCCCTCCGGCCCGTTGATCACCTTGCGGATCTCCACGTCGGCCATCGACGGCACCCGGACGACGGAGTTGGCGTAGATCTCCTCCAGCCGGGGCCACTCCTCTGGCAGCAGCCGGCCGTTGAAGTCGGCCGGGACGGCGTCCAAACCGTCCGGGCCGAGCGAGAACGGCGCGGACTGCCGCTCGTAGCCGCCCATGACCAGGCCGGCGCCGTCCTCACGGTAGTAGACGAGCAGGTCGGGGTCGCGCAGGGTCGGCAGCCGGCGCGCCTCGACGTCGACCGGGCGAAACGGCTGGGTGACGACGTACTGGTGGCTCATCGGGATGATCGGCACCCGGACGCCGACCATCCGGGCGATCTCCGCGGCGTACATGCCGCCGGCGTCGACGACGGTCTCGCACTCGATGTCGCCTTGGTCGGTCCGCACGCCGGTGACGGCGCCGCCGGACGCGGTGCAGCCCAGCACCCGGGTGCGCTCGTGCACCTGGACGCCGGCCCGGCGGGCGCCCTTCATCAGCGCGTAGGTGAGCTGCGAGGGGTCGAGGTAGCCGTCCGTGGGCAGGAAGGTGGCGCCAAGCACCCGCTCGGTGGACATCAGCGGGAACAGCCCCTGCGCCTCGGTGGCCGAGATGCGCTCCAGCGGCAGCCCGAAGGTCTCCGCCCAGGCGACCTGCCGCTCCAGCTCCTCGAGCCGCTCGGGGGACGACGCCAGCCGGATGCCGCCGCACTCGATCCAGCCGGGGTCGGTGTCCGGATCGGCCGCGAGCTCGCGGTACAGCTGGGCGCTACCCATCATCATCCGGGTCAGGTTCACCGAGCCGCGCAGCTGGCCGACCAGCCCGGCCGAGTGGAACGTCGAGCCACTGGTCAGCTCGTCGCGGTCGAGCACGACCACGTCGGTGACCCCGCTTCGCGCCAGGTGGTGCGCGATGCTGGCGCCCCCGACCCCGCCACCGACGATGACGATGCGGGCGCGGTCCGGCAGCTGTGCCATGAACGGGTTCCCCTCGGTGGTCGGTCAGTCGTCGGCCGCGAGGCCGTCCAGCAGGCGGTCGTGGGCGGGACCCAGCAGGTCGGCCCTGGCCGAGTCGTACTTCTCCATGCCCCAGGACCAGAAGTCGAAGTCGATCGGGGACACCGAGGCCTGGATGGAGGCCCACAGCGTCCAGCCGTAGCGGGCCAGCAGCGACCAGGCCTCGGCCCGGCAGGTCTTGCTCCGGGATCCCCGACCCCAGTAGGCGGCGACCAGCGCCGCCAGCTCCTCGCGCTCCAGCCCGGACTCCGAGGCGATGTTGCCCAGCTCGAAGCTCGGCTCGTTCATCCCGCTGTACTCGTAGTCGATCAGCCAAATCCACTCACCGTCGTCGATCAGGTTGGCGGCCAGGAGGTCGTTGTTGCACGGTCGCGGGGTCTCCGCCCCCGGCAGCAGGGCCGCCTCGAGCGCCTCCACTCGGGGCGCCAGGTCGAGGTAGTCCGCCGGCAGCCGGAAGCCGTGCTCGGTCACCACGCCGAGGTAGCGCCGCCGGATGCTGCGCATGTCGAAGGAGCCCTGGAACTCCGGACCGGCGTGCAGGGTCCGCACGGCCGCAGCGATCCGCGGGATGGTCGCTGGGTCGCGGACGTCGGGTGCCTGCAGGGTGCGGCCCGACAGGAAGCCGACGACGAGGACGTTGCGGTCGGGCAGCGCCTCGATCACGGGCGCGCCGACGCCGGCCAGCCAGGCCGCCGTGGTGTTGTGCCGCTCGGCGTCCCGGTCGATGGCCAGCAGGCCGGTCTCGGTCGAGGAGACGCGCACGACGTAGTCGCCGCCGTCGTCCGTGGTGACCCGGTAGTTGCGGTTGGTCAGCCCACCGCCGAGCTCGCACACCTCGAGCCGGCGACCGCGCAGCACGTCGAGCTGCTCGGGCAGGTCACCGAGATCAGGCTGCACGCCCGGAGCGTAGGACACGGCGCACCCCGGGGTCTGCGCATAGCCGCGATCGGTCGGTCAGCCGACCCGGCCGAGGTGCTCACGGACCAGCCGCTCGACCACCTCGGGATGCTCCATCTGGGCCACGTGCCCGCTCCGAGGCAGCAGCACCACCCGGGCGTCCGGGAACGTCTCGCCGACCCGCCGACCCGCGTGCGGCACCAGCTTGTCCCGACCGCCGTAGACCACGAGCGTGGGCGCGCCGACCTGCCGGGCCTGCGCCCACAGCGAGTCCGGTCCGCGGGTCGCCCAGGAGCGCATCAGGCCCCGGGCCGACGACGCGAGAGCGTCGGAGGCGTAGGGCAGTGCCGCGCGCCGGGCGGCCTCCTCGACCGCGAGCTGACGGGCGGCCGGCGAGACGCTGGCGGGGTCGGCGAACACCAGGTCGAGCAGGCCTGCGACCCGCTCCTCCGGGGTGAGCGCCTGCATCCGCCGGGCGACCAGCGCCCCGACGCCGGGCAGGGCCATCGCGGCGACTGCGGTGCGCCAGCGCCCTGGCCGAAGGTCCGGCAGGGCCGGGGCGATCAGCGTCAGGGTGCGCACCAGGTCGGGCCGCCGTGCGGCCACCGCCGTGGCGACGGCACCTCCCAGGGAGTTGCCGAACAGGTGCACCCGGCCCCGGTCGTCGTGCTCCAGCAGCGCGATGACCGCCCTGGCGTGGCCGGCCACCGAGTAGTCGCCGTCGTCGGGGGGCGGTGAGTCACCGAATCCCGGCAGATCGGGTGCGCGGCCGTCCAGCCGGTCGGCGAGCAGTCCCATGAGCTGCGTCCAGTTGAGCGCCGACCCGCCCAGACCGTGGACGAGCACGGCGGGCTCGGCGGCCGGTCCGGTGCCGGGCGCCACCCGGACGGACAGGGTGTAGCCGGGGAGAGAGACCCGCTCGGGCGGCCAGGGTGGAAACGTGGGGGTGTCACGAAGGTCGGTCACGCTGACTGAAGGTACGTCTCAATCCGTCGGTTGAGCGCATCCAGGGTGGCCCTGATCACGGCCTGCCGCGGGTCGTCGCGCACCGCGCTGATCCCGGTGAGCCGCTCCGTCGCGTGCCTGGTGATCATCGAGATCTCGACGACGACGGCCTTGTCGGCACCGAGCGTCGTGGACTGCAGGTGCTCGAGCTCGAACCGGGCCGCCGAGCCGATGCAGGACTCCACCGCGCGCAGCGTGGCCTGGGCCACCGCCCGGTGCACGCTGGTCGCGGTCGCGGCGGCGTCCGCGGCTCCGGTGTAGGAGCGGCCGTCCCTGGTCAGCGACACCTCGGCCGCGACGCCCAGCTGCGCGGACACGAGCTGCATGCGGGAGATCAGCAGCCGCGGGGGGCGCGGCGCATGGGTCGGACCGTCCTCCGCAGCCGGCGGCTCGACGGCCGGCTGGGGCGGCGCGGCCGCCGCGACCGGCTGGGCCGGGGACCCGCCGGCTGGGGGCTCGGTGGCCGACGCGGACGGCACCACGGACAGCTCGGGACCGGCCACTGCCTCGACGGCCGCGATCCGCTCCTCGACGTCCGCGACCGCCGCCTGCACCGCCGGAGTGGCCGCGACGTGCGCGCCTCTGTTCGGCATCGCCTCCTCGACCACCTGCACCCGACCGGCGTCCACGCCGAGGCCGAACCGCTCCCCGAGGATGCGGTTGACCTTCATGGCGACGTCGACCTCGTCCGCGCCGAGGGCGAGCTGAAGCCGCAGGGTGCCCGGACCCCCGTGCTCGTCAGGGAGGATCTCGGCGTCAGCGACGCCCGGCACGGCGCGCAGCACCGACACCACATCGGCGGACTCGCCGCCGGGCCCCCCCAGGCTCATGGACACAGTGTGGCAGGCGCGGGCTCAGGCAGAAGCACGCCGGCGACCCTTTCGCCCGGTTGGCCTATCAACCGGCTCCTGCTGCTCGGCCTGCTCCTCACTGTCGGGTCGCTCGCCGCGGGCCCGCTGCGCGGCCTCCACACTGGCGCGCAGCGCCGCCATCAGGTCGACCACCGCGCCCTCGTCCGTGGCCTGCCCCGGAGGTGCGACCACCTCACGGCCCTCGATCTTCGCCTCGATCACCTGCTGGAGGGCGGCCCGGTACTCGTCGTGGTACTCCGTCGGGTCGAAGTCACCGGCCAGCGCCTCGATGAGCGACTCGGCCATGGCCAGCTCCTGCGGGCGGGCCGTGACGTCGTCCGAGAGGAAGCCGAACTCCGGGGCGCGGATCTCGTCCGGCCACAGCATCGTCTCGAGCACGAGGACGCCGCCCTTGGACCGAAGACAGGCCAGCCGCTCCCGCTGGCGCAGCGCCACCTTAACCAGTGCCACCCGCGCCGAGCGGTCCAGCGCGTCGCGCAGCAGAACGTACGGCTTGACCCCCAGGTCCTCAGGCTCGAGGTAGTAGGAGCTGTCGAAGTACATCGGGTCGACCTGCTCGAGCGGCACGAACTGCAGGACCTCGACGGTCTTGCTAGTGACCAACGGCAGGTCGGCGAAGTCCTCGTCGGTGAGCACCACGACCTCGCCGGTGGGCAGCTCGTAGCCCTTCGCGATGTCGGCGTAGGCCACCTGCTGCCCGTCCACCGAGCAGACCCGCTGGTACTTGATCCGGCCGCCGTCGTC
This sequence comes from Actinomycetes bacterium, assembly GCA_036510875.1. Lineage (NCBI taxonomy): Bacteria > Bacillati > Actinomycetota > Actinomycetes > Actinomycetes bacterium. The sequence continues at coordinate 23,812 of DATCDE010000088.1, read as the reverse complement.
ACGGTGCACCTGGTGGAAGGAGACGTCCTGCTCCTGGGTGGCCGAGTACAGCCGGACCGGGATCGTCACCAGCCCGAAGGAGATCGCGCCCTTCCAGATCGTGCGCATGCCGAACCTCCTCGCGGCCGGAGACGCCATGGTGGCACGCTGTCGACCACCATGGTCGAGAAGATCGTCGTCGAGGTCGAGGGCAGGCGGCTCACGCTGTCCAACCCGACCAAGGTGCTCTACCCCGAAACCGGGTTCACCAAGGCCGAGGTCATCGACTACTACACCCGGGTCGCGCCGGTGCTGCTGCCGCACCTGGCCGGGCGACCGGTGACGTTCACCCGCTGGCCGGACGGCGTGGGCGGGCACTCGTTCTTCGAGAAGAACGTGCCGACGCACGCGCCGGACTGGGTGCGCCGGGTGCGGCTGCCGGCCCCGGGGTCCGGCAAGGACCGCACGACCATCGACTACGCGCTGGTCGAGGACCTGCCCACCCTGGTGTGGGCGACGAACCTGGCCGCCCTCGAGCTGCACGTGCCGCAGTGGCGGGTCGGCGCGGACGGCGCGGCCCGCGGCCCCGACCTGCTGGTCCTCGACCTCGACCCGGGCCCGCCGGCCACGGTCCTGGAGTGCGCCCGTGTGGCGCTGGCCCTGCGGGAGATGCTGGCCGCCGACGGGCTGACGGCGTACCCGAAGACCTCCGGCTCCAAGGGGATGCAGCTGTACGTCCCGGTCGCCGAGACCACCGACAACCGGACGTCCGGCTACGCACGCGACCAGGCCGTGCGGCTGGAGCGGGAGCAGCCCGGCCTGGTCGTCAGCCGGATGCTCCGCAGCCTGCGCCCGGGCAAGGTGCTGGTCGACTGGTCGCAGAACAACGCCGCGAAGACGACGATCGCCCCCTACTCGCTGCGCGCCCGGGCCCGGCCGACCGTCTCCGCACCGGTGACCTGGGCTGAGGTGACCGCCGCGAACGACCCCGAGGACCTCGTGGTGACGGCGGGCGACCTGCTGCGCCGCGTGCAGCGCGACGGCGACCTGCTGCTCCCGCTGCTGGACGACGCCCGGCCGGCGCTGCCCGACCCACCGGCAACCGGACAGCCGGGCCGTACCCGGTAGCGTGAGGGTGTCCGCCGAAAGGAGCCCGACGTGTCCGACGTGGAGAGCCCAGCACCCGAGGAGCCGGTCGACCTCGAGGAGGAGGAGGTCGACCCCGAGGCGCCGGCCGAGGCGACGCCAGCCAGCACCGCCATCGAACTGGAGGAGCCTGAGGCCGACGCCCTCGAGCAGGCCGTCGTGGTCGAGGGGGACGACGACGAGTACCGCTGACCCGGGCCGAGGAGTCAGCACCCGCTGGGTTACCCCTGAGTAGGATCGCCGGCGTGACCATGTCCAGCCGGGTGGGCCCAGAGCCACCGGCCAGAGGTGTGCGGCTGCCCCGCAGCGCCCGCCGCGCCCAGCTGCTCAACGCGGCGCGCGACGTCTTCGTCGTCAGCGGCTACCACGCGGCCGGCATGGACGACATCGCCGAGCGCGCCGGGGTGTCCAAGCCGGTGCTCTACCAGCACTTCCCCAGCAAGCTCGAGCTCTACCTCGCGCTGCTGGACCAGAGCAGTGCGGACCTGCAGGCCACCGTCCGGGACGCCCTCGAGTCGACCACGGACAACAAGCAGCGGGTCACCGCGACCATGCAGGCCTACTTCGACTTCGTCGGGGCCGAGTCCAGCACCTTCCGGCTGGTCTTCGAGTCGGACCTGACGTCCGAGCCCGCCGTCCGGGACCGGGTGGACCGGGTGCAGCAGGAGTCGGCCGAGCAGGTCAGCGAGGTGATCGCTGAGGACGCCGGCCTGTCCAACGAACAGGCGCACCTGCTCGCGGTGGGGCTGATCGGCATGGCGCAGGTCAGCGCCCGGTACTGGGTCACCACCGGTCAGCAGATCCCTGCGGACGAGGCGGTGCGACTGGTCTCCACGCTGGCCTGGCGGGGCATCTCGAAGTTCCCCCGCACCGGCGGCTGAGCCCGGTCGGCTCGACTAGCCTGTCGACTACATCAATCGAGCACGGTGAGTCGGAGGTCGGCGTGGAGGTCAAAATCGGGGTCAAGGGCGCAGCGCGCGAGCTGGCGCTCGAGAGCAACGAGTCCCCCGAGGCCGTCACCGCGGCGGTCCAGGCCGCACTGGCCGCTGACGAGGGGCTGCTCATCCTGGAGGACGAGAAGGGCCACAAGATCGTGGTCGTGGCCGACCAGCTGGCCTACGTCGAGATCGGCGAGCAGATCGAGCGCCGGGTCGGCTTCGGCACGATGTAGCCCGGCCGCCGAGAACGGCGGGGTGTTTGCCGCGCTGGCGGTGGTGGCAGTCGGCGCCGGTGTTGTGCTCGGCGGTGGGGCCGGTCGGCCGCGGCAACTCCCAACCACCGAGAACCCAGGCAGGACAACGACTTTCCGCAGACCTAGCGCCCGCCGTCCCGGGACGCCACACTGTAGACATGGACCCGACGGGGGTTTGGGTGGGCCATGACACGGTGCGGTTCACTCGGACGCGGGCGCAGTGGGGCTGCTGGTCGTCGCCACCCGGATCGCGTTCGCCGTGACCGATCCGACGCTGCCGACGACGTATCCCCAGCGCGCCGAGTGGGCGTTGATGTTCGTCGTCCCCTTCGGAGCCGGCACTGCGGCGATCTTCCGCTGGCAGGGGGTGACCGTGTCCCGGGAGGCGCTGACCGTGCACGGACCAAGCGGTCGGGTGATCCCCTGGCGGGACATCCAGGGCATCTCGCTCGAGCGACAGCTGGGCGGCGCGATCGTCGTCGTCGACGAGAGCTCTGGACGCCGGACCCGGCTGCCCGCACCGATCACGGGCCCGCTGAGCGGGGACCGTGGCTTCGAGGCCAAGTACCGCACCATCGGCGAGTGGTACCTGGCGCTCCGTGACCAGTCTTGTCAGGGTGACGACGACCTATACGACGTCCTCAGCCTGACAAGTCGAAGGGTCAGGCGGACAGGCCGAGCGCCTGCATCCGGCGGGTGTGCGCCTCGGTGAGCCGGGTGAACATCCGCCCGATCTCGGCCAGGTCGAAGCCAGGCATCGAGGTGCCGCTGATCCCGCCGACCAGCAGGTTGGACAGCGCGTCCCGGTCAGCGGCGACCCGCTGCGCCTGGGACAGCATCTCTCCCACCAGCCGGCGTCCCCACAGCGCCAGCCGGCCGGCCACCCGCGGGTCCTCGGCGATCGCCTTGCGGACAGCGGCCACGACGAAGGCCGAGTGCCCGGTGTCGGCCATCACGTCGTTCACCAGGGCCTGCGACTCCGGGTCCAGCCACCGGGCCACCTCGCGGTAGAAGTCCGCGCTGACGCCGTCCCCCACGTAGGCCTTCATCAGGCCCTCGAGCCAGTCGTTCGGGGCGGTGGACTCGTGGAACCCGTCGATCGAGGCGATGAACGGGGTCATGGCCTCGTCCGGGTCGGCACCGAGCTCGGCCAGCCGGTCCCGCAGCCGCACGAAGTGCCGGTGCTCGGCGACCGCCATGGCCGCCAGCTCGGCCTCGTCGGAGATCGTCGGCGCGAGCGCCGCGTCGGCCGCCAGCCGCGCGAACGCGGACAGCTCGCCGTACGCCAGCACGCCCAGCAGGTCCACCACAGCGGCCCGGTAGGCGGGGTCGTCGAGGCTGGGCGCGGCGGGGGTCTCCGACTCGGTCACCTCTGCAGCGTAGCCAGCGCACCGCGTCCCACCGGCCTGGCCGCGCTACACTGGCCGTTGTCGCCCCGCCGGGCGGCGCTCGCGGTGTCGACCGACGCCGCCGCCAGGACCTTCCACCGTGCGCGCTCGCCCGAGCTGCGCTGGTGCCGCAGGTCCAGCCCACGAGAGGGAAGAGGCGACAAGCCCTGACCACGTTCCGCGAACTTGGGGTGTTCCCCCAGACCGCCGACGCGCTGGACGCGCTCGGCATCATCGAGGCCTTCCCGATCCAGGAGATGACCCTCCCGGTGGCCCTGTCCGGCGCCGACGTCATCGGCCAGGCCAAGACCGGTACCGGCAAGACCCTCGGCTTCGGCATCCCGCTGCTGCAGCGGATCATCGCCCCGGACGACGCGGACGAGGTCGAGCTGGTGGCCCCCGACGTCCCACAGGCGCTCGTCGTCGTCCCGACCCGCGAGCTGTGCATCCAGGTCGCCGACGACCTGCGGGCGGCCGGCCGCACCCGGGGGGTGCGGGTGCTGGAGATCTACGGCGGCCGCGCCTACGAGCCGCAGATCGAGACCCTGCACAAGGGCGTCGACGTTGTCGTCGGCACCCCCGGCCGGCTGATCGACCTGGCCCAGAAGCGTCACCTCGACCTGTCGCACGTCAAGGTGCTGGTCCTCGACGAGGCCGACGAGATGCTCGACCTGGGCTTCCTGCCGGACGTCGAGCGGATCGTGGCCCAGACCCCGCAGAACCGGCAGACCATGCTCTTCTCGGCCACCATGCCGGGCCAGATCATCAACCTGGCGCGGCGCTACATGCGCCAGCCCACGCACATCCGGGCGGTCATGGGCGACGACGAGCTGCAGACCGTCGACACGGTCGAGCAGCACGTCTACCAGGCGCACGCACTCGACAAGATCGAGGTGCTGGCCCGCATCCTGCAAGCCGAGGGCCGCGGTCTCACTCTCGTCTTCTGCCGCACCAAGCGCGCCTGCGACAAGGCCGCCGAACAGCTGACCGAGCGCGGCTTCGCGGCCGCCGCGGTGCACGGCGACCTGGGCCAGGGCGCCCGCGAGCAGGCACTGCGCGCCTTCCGCAGCGGCAAGGTCGACGTCCTGGTGGCGACCGACGTGGCCGCCCGTGGCATCGACATCGAGGGCATCACCCACGTCGTCAACTACACCTGCCCGGAGGACTCCAAGACCTACCTGCACCGGGTCGGTCGGACGGCGCGAGCCGGCGCCTCCGGTGTCGCCGTCACGTTCGTTGACTGGGCGGACGTGTCGCGCTGGGGTCTGATCAACAAGGAGCTCGGGCTGCCGTTCGCGCAGCCGGTCGAGACGTACTCGACCTCCGAGCACCTGTTCACGGCGCTGCACATCCCGGCCACGGCCACCGGCTCGTTGCCCAGGGCCCAGCGCACCCGCGCCGGCCTGGATGCCGAGCAGCTCGAGGACCTCGGCGAGACCGGCAAGCACAGCAGCCGGCCCCCGAAGCCCAAGCACGACCACAACCACGGCCACGGCCGTGACCACAAGCCGAAGAGCGAGCGGCCGGCCCGTAACCGCAACCGTACCCGCAGCGGCCAGCCGGCCGCGGATGCCACCGAGCACACCGCCACCGAGGCGGTGACTGCCGAGGCTGGCGACCCGTCGCCCGCCGGCTCCGGCCCGGTCACCGACTCCGACGGTGCGGCTCGCAAGCGCCGTCGCCGCCGGGGCGGTCGGGGTCACGGATCGGGCACGACCACGGCCGACAGCACGCCCGACACGGCCAGCGGCGCGGAGTAGCCGCAGCCTCAGTGCTGGACTCGGACGCTCACCCAGGTCCGCCGGCCGCAGGCCGGGCAGCGCATCCACGACCCGTGGTGGCGCCGGAGGAACGGCAGGTGCAGGGACGGCAGCGCCAGCAGCAGCGCCTGCCGGGCCGAGACCACCGTGTGCTTGCGGCAGGACGAGCAGGCGATCGTGATCGCCCCCAGGCTCGCCGGTGGGACCGCGTCGCTGAACAGCGCACGACGGCCGTCCTGGTCGGCCGGCGCGGCCAGCGACTCCGCGCTGAGTGGCTCCGGCCGAGGGGACCGCGGCCGGAGCCGGTCGAACCCGGCGGCCGGGTCGGCCCGGCGGGTCCGCGGCACGCCGTTGCCCTTCTCCGGCGGCCGGTCGGTCATCGGGGGGCCGCCGTGGTCGAGGTCTCGGCCGCAGCCTCGGAGTGGGCCGCCAGCAGCTTCCTGGCGTGCTCGCGGTAGGCCTGCGCGCCCTTCGACGTCTGCGCCGTGGCCAGGATCGAGCGGCCCACGGCCGGCGCCTCGGCGAACCGGATCGACTTGGCGATCGGCGGCTCCAGCACCGGCAGGTCGTACCGCTGCGCCACGTCGGCCAGCACCGCCTGGGCGTGGTTCGTCCGCCCGTCGAACAGCGTGGGCAGCACGCCGAGCACGGTGAGCCCCCGGTTGGTCAGCCGCTGGACGTCCCGCACGGTGTCCAGCAGCTGGCCCACGCCGCGGTGCGACAGGGTCTCGCACTGCAGCGGGATGAGCACGTCGTCGGCCGCGGTGAGCGCGTTGAGGGTGAGCACACCGAGGGACGGCGAGCAGTCCAGCAGCACCCAGTCGTAGTCGCCGCTGATCTCCTCCAGCGCGCTGCGCAGGGCGTACTCGCGGCCGGTCCTGGTCAGCAGCAGGGCCTCCGACCCGGCCAGGTCGATGGTGGCCGGCAGCAGGTCCACGCCGTCCTCGGTCTCTTGGACGGCGAGCCGGGCGTCCACCCGGCCGAGCAGCACGTCGTGCACGGACAGCTCGAGGGTCTCCGGGTCCAGCCCGAGGGAGAACGTGAGGCAGGCCTGCGGGTCGAGGTCGACGAGCAGCACCCGCTGGTCGAGCTCGGCGAGCGCGCTGCCGAGCGAGGCGACGGTCGTGGTCTTGGCGACGCCGCCCTTCTGGTTGGCGACGGCAACGGTTCGGGTCACGGCGCTCCGGGGTGGCGAGGCGGCATCGGGGACGGTTCCCACCTATTCTGCCCTGAGTGAGCACGCCGCCCACACTGACGCTGCCCCCCGGGGTGGTCACCCGGTCAGTGGTGACCGACAGGGGTGCTTTCGCTGGCCTGCAGGCCGAGCCGGAGCCGACGGCCACCGCGAGTGCCGACGCCGTGCCCACCGCCGTCCTCATCCCCGGCTTCACCGGGTCGAAGGAGGACTTCATCGCCGTGCTGGCGCCGCTGGCCCGAGCCGGCTTCCGGGTGCTGGCCTACGACCAGCGCGGCCAGTTCGAGTCGCCGGGCGACCCCCCGCCCGAGGGCTGGGTGCTCGAGGCGTTCGCCATGGACGCGCTCGCGGTCTGCGCACAGGCCGCCCCCGGCCCGGTGCACCTGCTCGGCCACTCGTTCGGCGGGCTGGTCGCCAAGTCCGCCGCGCTCGCCGGGCCGGAGGCCTTCGCCTCGCTGACCCTGCTGGGGTCCGGACCGGCCGGCCTCGTCGGGCGCCCAGCGGAGCTGTTGCGGCAGATGGCCGAGACGATGCCCCGCATCGGGCTGTCCGCCACCTGGGCGGTCAAGCACTCCCTGGACGTCGAGAACGGCTGGCAGCCCCCCGACGACCCGGGTGTCGCCGCCTTCCTCGAACGGCGGTTCCTCGCCAACGACACCGACGGCCTGGCCGCGATCGCCCGGCTGCTCACCGAGGCGCCCGACCGCACCGACCTGCTGCGGGACACCGGCCTGCCCGTGCTCGTGGCCTGCGGCGAGCACGACGACGTGTGGTCTCCGAAACTTCAGTCCGAAATGGCGTCACAGCTCGGCGCCCCGTGCGTCTTCGTACCAGGAGCGGCCCACTCGCCGGCGGCAGAGAACGCCGAGGAGACCGCCCGGGTACTGGTCCAGTTCTGGTCCAGGCTCGGCAGGGGTCCGCTCGACCGAGGAGGTGCACACAGGTGATGAAGTTGGAGCTGCGCGAGACCCTGACGACCGACCCCGAGCAGGTGGCACATGCCCGCCAGCTCGTCGCGGGGTACCTGCGCGACCTCGGCAGCACCGAGGAGGAGGTCGCCGTCCTGCTGGTCAGCGAGCTCGTCACCAACGCGATCCTGCACGCGAGCGGCCCGCTCGAGCTGCGCGCCCGGCCACTCGATGACGGCCTGCGCGTCGAGGTGCTCGACTCGGCGAGCCACGCACCGATGCTGCGCACCGAGGTGGACCTCACCGACATCGGGGGGCGCGGCCTCCAGCTGGTCGACGTGCTCGCCGACCGCTGGGGCTGGAGCGAGTCCGACGAGGGCAAGGTCGTCTGGTTCGAGCTGGACGGCTGAGACCGCCCTACTCCTGCCCCACCCCCGCCTCCACCGGCCCCGCGCCGTCCAGCGCCGCCCAGCTCTCCTTGATCCCTGACACCGCCCGCCCCTGCTCGCAGTGGCGGGCGTAGTCGCACCAGCCGCACAGCGCGGACGGCCGTGGCGGGAACACCTCGTCCAGCTGGTCCGCCGGCAGCCCCTCGCGGAACCGGGCGTCGGCGTCCGCCGCCTCCCCGCCGATCGACTCGGCCCTCCGCAGGTGCCGGCCCAGCGACTCCGCCGAGTGGTCCCACCCCACGACCTCGCCGCTGGGCAGGTGGTGCAGCTCGACCCGGTGGCAGTCCGCCCGCAGCGTCTGCCGCACGGCCAGCGCGTACAGCGCGAGGGCCAATGACCCCCGCACGTCGTCCGTGGTGGGGGGTCGCCGCCCCGACTTGTAGTCGACCACCACGAGCGCGCCGTCCCGCTCGTCGATGCGGTCCACCCGCCCGCTGACCGAGAGCCGGGCGGTCCGGGTGGCCACCGTCCGCTCCACCCCCCGCGGCTCGTCGTCGGGGTCCAGGGTCTCGACGTAGTCCACGGCCATGTCGGTGGCCCGCTGCAGCCACTGCTCGGACTGCGCGTCGTCGCGGTAGCCGTCGGTCAGCCAGCCCGCCGCCAGCAGCTGGCCCGCCGCGGCCGGCGTGCGGCGCTCGCGGGGCAGCGACCACCAGGCGGCCAGGGCGTTGTGCAGGCTGGCCCCCAGGCTGTTGTGCGCCCACGGCGCCCCCTTGGGCGGGGCCGGCCGGTCCAGGTAGGTCATCCGGTACCGCCGCGGGCAGTCCAACCAGGTGTTCAGCCGGGTGGGCGTGCAGGAGAAGAGCCGTTGCGGCATGCCCTCGAGGCCGAGCTGGTCCACCTGGGACACCCTAGGCGGTGGGTCTGACCGCCCGGCGCTCCCGCAGCTGCACCAGCACCTCCAACGGAGTGGTGGCCGCACCGATCCGCTGTGGCCGGTTCGCGCCGTGGAAGTCGCTGGACCCCAGCGGCAGCAGCCCGAGCGACGCCGCGAGCCGGGCCGCGTGGGCCTGCTGGCCGGGGTCATGGTCGGGGTGGTCGACCTCGATGCCGACCAGACCCGCCTCGGCCATGGCCTCGACCACCTCGTCGTCGACCACCGGCCCGCGCGCGGCCGCGAACGGGTGGGCGAACGCGGGTGCCCCCCCGGCTTCGCGGACCAGCCGGACGGCGGCCACCGGATCGGTGCCGTGGTGCGGGACGTAGTACGGCGAACCGGGGCCGAGCAGCCGGTCGAAGGCGTCGTCCATCGAGGTGGCGTGACCGCGGGCGACGAGCAGCCGGGCGACGTGCGGGCGGCCCAGTGTGGCGTCGTCCGACCCGGTCTGCTCGAGCAGCTCCTCGAAGCTGACCCGGTAGCCGTCCGCGGCGAGCCGGCGCACCATCTCCCGGGCCCTGGGGACCCGGTCGTCGCGGCTGAGCGCCATCTCGGCCAGCAGGTCGGGGTCGGTGGGGTCCGGCCAGTAGGCCAGCAGGTGCAGCGTGATGGCGCCCGGCGTCCGGCAGGACAGCTCGGCCCCCGGGACCAGCTCGATGCCGAGCCGCCCCGCGGCGGTCTGCGCCGCGGGCAGCCCGGCCAGCGTGTCGTGGTCGGTGAGCGCCACGGCCTGCAGCCCGGCTGCGACCGCCGCGGCGACCACGGCGGCCGGCTCGACCGTGCCGTCCGAGGCCGTCGAGTGGGTGTGCAGGTCGGCGCGCCCGCCCATGGGCCGCTCAGCCCAGCCGCGGGGTGGGTGCACCGATCGGCAGGTCGAGCGGGTGCCCGGCGTTGCGCAGGTCGACCAGGGCGAGGTGGTCCTGCACCAGCAGCCCGCCGGTCTCCGGCCAGCAGATCGCCCACAGCCACTGACCCAGCGCCTCCCCGGCGTAGACGCAGCGGTCCGCATCGCCCGACAGCTCCCACAGCGCGGTCGGGTCGCCGGCCGCCTCGACCCGCGCGGCCGGCGGGGCGCCGTCGATCAGCGGCCCCGGGTCGGGTCCGGCGATCCCGGCGAACCGGGCGCCCAGGCCGACCCCCGGCTCCTCGGCCACCAGCAGCAGGTCCCCGGGCCCGCCGAACGGCGCGGGGCCGCTCACCGCGACGACGGTCGCCCGCGCACCGGTGCGCTCGTCCCCGGCGAAGGAGAACCCCGTGACCAGCCAGCCGGGCGGCAGCGGCCAGGGCACCCACACCGGCACGGCCGAGCTCCCGGCCACGGCTGCCAGCGCCTCGGAGGACAGCGGCAGCTGCCGCTGGAGCGGATGCACCGACCCGTGCTGGTCGCACAGCCACTGGCTGGACCGCAGCCCAGGCTCGTGCAGCGGGCCACCGCACCGCGGGCAGCTGGGCGCACCCTTCATGGGTTCACCGCCTCACGAGGTGGGCACGGGTCGGCCGGGCTGCTCACCTCCGCGCTGCTCGCCGTACACCCGCTTGGGCACCATCACCTTGCGGCGGAACACACAGACCACGGTGCCGTCCTGCTTGTAGCCCTTGGTCTCGACATAGACGATGCCCCGGTCGTCCTTGGACTTCGACTCGGTCTTCTCCAGCACCGTGGTCTCGCCGTAGATGGTGTCGCCGTGGAAGGTCGGGGCGATGTGCTTGAGCGACTCGACCTCGAGGTTGGCGATGGCCTTGCCGCTGATGTCCGGCACCGACATGCCCAGCAGCAACGAGTAGACGTAGTTGCCCACGACCACGTTCTTGCCGAAGTCGGTCGTCTCCCCCGCGTAGTGCGCGTCCAGGTGCAGCGGGTGGTGGTTCATCGTGATCAGACAGAACAGGTGGTCGTCGTACTCGGTGACCGTCTTGCCGGGCCAGTGCTTGTAGGTGGCCCCGACCTCGAACTCCTCGTAGTAGCGCCCGAACTGCATCGCGACCTCCTCGTCCCGACGTCCTACCCCGATCCTGCCGAACCCCGGCGGCGAGCGCACCGCCGGGGTGGCCTCGAGCTGGACGCCGGGACGACGCCGGCCCCGTGCGGAATCAGCGCAGGCCGAGCAGGTGATCCATGGCGAGCTGGTCGAGCTGCTCGAAGGCGAAGCCATGCGCCCCGACCGCGTCGGCGTCGAACGCCTCGGCCCGCAGGTCGGCCAGGGTCTCGCCGGGGGCGAGCGTCGGCTGGCTCAGCGCCGGGACGCCGGAGCGCTGCAGCGCCTCCTTCACCTCGGGGTCGGCCCGGAACGCCCGGGCCCGCTCCCGCAGCACCAGGTAGTTGCGCATGGACGCCGCTGCGGACGCCCAGACGCCCTCCTCGTCCTCGGTGCGCGGGGGCTTGAAGTCGAAGTGCCGCGGCCCGGTGTAGCCGCCGTGCTCGAGGAGGTCGACGAGCGCGAACGCGCCGCGCAGGTTGCCCGCGCCGAAGCGGAGGTCCTGGTCGAACCGCGGCCCGTGCTGGCCGTTGAGGTCGATGTGGAACAGCTTGCCGGCCCACAGCGCCTGAGCCACGCCCGCGGCGAAGTTCATGCCGGCCATCTCCTCGTGCCCCACCTCGGGGTTGACCCCGACGAGCTCGGGGTGCTCGAGCCGCTCGATGAAGGCCAGGGCGTGCCCGATGGTCGGCAGCAGGATGTCGCCGCGCGGCTCGTTCGGCTTCGGCTCGAGCGCGAACCGCAGGTCGTAGCCGGAGTCCAGGACGAACTGGCTGAGGACGTCCAGGGCCTCCTTGTAGCGGTCCAGCGCCGCCCGTATGTCCTTGGCCGCCGCCGACTCGGCACCCTCGCGGCCGCCCCACATGACGAACGTCGAGGCGCCCAGCTCGGCGGCCAGGTCGATGTTGCGGGCGACCTTGGCCAGCGCGAACCGCCGCACCGACCGGTCGTTGCTGGTGAAGCCGCCGTCCTTGAACACCGGGTGGCTGAACAGGTTCGTCGTGATCATCGGCACGACCACGCCGGTCTCGTCGAGCGCGGACCGCAGCTTGCCCAGGTGCGCCTCGCGGGTGGCGTCGTCGCTGTCGAACGGGAAGACGTCGTTGTCGTGGAAGGTCACGCCCCACGCGCCGAGCTCGGCCAGCTTGTGCACGGCGTACGCCGGGTCCATGGGCGGGCGGACCGCTCCGCCGAACACGTCCACGCCCTGCCAGCCGACCGTCCACAGGCCGAAGCTGAACTTGTCGCTGGGGACCGGGGTCAGGTCGGACGGCGCCATGGGACTCCTTCGATCAGACTATTCGTTCAGCAGTCGAACTAATGTTGCCCTATTGAACCAGTGGGTCCGGCTCGCCGTCAATGGCACGGCGGTTGTTGATAAGTTCAGGTTCTGCTCTAATGCTGCCATGGTGGTCAGCGGGGCGGGAGAGCCGCTTCGGCCGGCGGGCATGCGCGACCGCAACCTGGCCGTCGTCCTCGCCGCGGTCGCCGAGCAGTCCCCGATCACCCGCGCCCAGGTCGCGACCGCCACCGGGCTGACCAAGTCGTCGGTGTCCGGCCTGGTGACCGAGCTGCTGGCCGCCGGCCTGGTGGCCGAGGAAGGCGCCCGCCGCGAGGGGGACCGCGGCCGACCGGGCACCGTGCTCGCGCTGCGCGGCGCGGGCGCCGTGGGCCTGGGGCTCGAGGCGAACGTCGACTACCTGGCGGCCGGCCTGGGCGACCTCACCGGCCGGTTGCGCTACCACCACATCGTCACGGTCGACAACCGCGGACGGGACCGGGACGCCGTGCTCGCCGAGCTGGCCGGCCTGGCGCAGCAGGCGCTGGCCGCCGCCGTCGAGCAGGGCCTCACGGTGGCCGGCGCGTGCGTCGCCGTCCCCGGGGTCGTCGACGCCACCACGCACCGCGTCGTCCGCGCCCCGAACCTGGGCTGGGTCGACTTCGCGCTCGTCGAGCGGCTCGCGGCCGTCCTGCCGACCACCCCGCTGGGGACGTCGCTGGAGAACGAGGCCAACGTCGCGGCGCTGGGCGAGCTCTGGTTCGGTGCCGGTCGCGAGCTCGGCGACTTCGTGCACGTGTCCGGCGAGGTGGGCATCGGCGGCGGGATCGTCGTCGACGGCGCGCTGTTCCGCGGCTCCCACGGCATGGCTGGGGAGATCGGCCACGTCGTCGTGGACCCGGACGGGCCGGAGTGCTCGTGCGGCGGCCGGGGCTGCCTGGAGCGGGTCGCCGGGCAGGAGGCGATCCTGGCCCTGGCCGGGCTCGCCGGGAGTCCGCGGCGCGGGCCGAGGGGCCGTGGGCTGGACGACCTGGTGGCGCTGCTCGAGGCCGGCCAGCCACAGGCGGTCGCCGCCGTGCAGACGGCCGCCCGGCACCTGGGCGTCGCCCTGGCCTCGGTGACCAACGTGCTCGACCCCGACTCGCTGGTCCTCGGCGGCGGCTTCGCGGCGCTCGGGCCCTGGCTGCGGGACCCGCTCGAGGCCACCCTGCACCGGCACGTGGGGGACTCGGGACGCCGGCGCCCCCGGGTCGTGGTGTCGCTGCTCGGCGCGGACGCCGCAGTGCGCGGGGCGGCCGGCATGGTCACCCGGTCGGTCATCGCGAGCCCCGCCACGTTCGTCGCGGCCAGCGGCGGCTGACCGCGGGCTGGCCCCGGCCCCGGTCATGCCCGAGGATCGGACCATGCGAGCGATGGAGCTGCGGGCGCCCGGACAACCGCTGGCCGCGGTGGATCGGCCGACGCCGGAGCCCGGGCCGGGTGAGGTCCTGCTCGACGTGTCGGCGTGCGCAGTGTGCCGCACCGACCTGCAGATCGCGGCCGGGGACCTCGAGGCGCACGGCCTGCCGCGGGTCCTCGGCCACCAGGTTGTCGGGCGGGTCGCGGCCGTCGGCGCCGGGGTCGATGCCGACCGGGTCGGGGAGCAGGTGGGGCTGGCCTGGGTGGCCGGCACCTGCGGGCACTGCCGGTTCTGCCTGTCCGGGCGGGAGAACCTGTGCGTCGAGGCCCGGTTCACCGGGTGGGACGTCGACGGTGGCTTCGCCACCCACGTGACCGCGCGCGCCGACTTCGCCCACGCGCTGCCCGGCGGCTTCCCTCCGGTGGACGCCGCTCCCCTGCTGTGCGGCGGGGTTATCGGATACCGGGCGCTGCGGGTGGCCGGGGTCGAGCCCGGGATGCGGGTGGGCCTGTTCGGGTTCGGGGCGTCCGCGACCATCGCGATCCAGGTGGCCCGGCACTGGGGCTGCGAGGTCTACGTGGCCACCCGCTCGGCGGCCGAGCAGCAGCGAGCCCGCGCGCTGGGGGCGGTGTGGGCCGGCGGGTACGACGAGCGCCCGCCGCAACTGCTGGACGCCGCCGTCACGTTCGCCCCGGTCGGGTCGGTCGTGGTGGCCGCGCTGCGGACGCTGGACCGAGGCGGGGTGGTGGCCGTCAATGCCATCCACCTGGACAAGATCCCCGAGTTCCCCTACGAGGACCTGTGGTGGGAGCGGCAGATCCGCTCGGTGGCCAACGTGAGCCGGGACGACGTGCACGGGCTACTCGCGCTGGTGCCACAGGTGCCGATCCGCACCCAGTACGAGGTGCTGCCGCTCGCCGCGGCCAACCAGGCGCTGGACCGGCTCGCCGCTGGCGACGTCCAGGGCGCCTTCGTGCTCGACGGCCGGGCCTGACGGCGTCGCCGTCCAGGGTCAGCTCTGACCGGTCGCGTAGGCGGCGAAGAGGTCGCAGGCGGGGGTGCGGTGGCGCAGCTGGGTGGCGTAATCGACCCGGTAGAGGCCGAACCGCGGCGCGAAGCCTTCGGCCCACTCGAAGTTGTCCATGAGCGACCAGTGGAAGTACCCCAGCACCGGCACGTGGTCGCCCATCGCCCGCCGCATCGCCTCGACGTGCCACTTCAGGTAGGCCGGCCGGACCAGCCCGGACGCGTCCGCCAGGCCGTTCTCGGTCACGTACACCGGCAGGTGGTAGCGGTGCCAGGCCTGCCGGATCACCTGCTCGAAGCCGTCCGGGTGGATCTCCCAGCCCAGGTCGGTCTTCGGGCCCGGCCCGGGCTCCTCAGCCACCTTGGCGGCCCTGGCCGGCGCGAACGACAGCAGGTGCCGGGTGTAGTAGTTCAGGCCGAAAAAGTCGGTCGACCCGAGCAGCTCCGGCGCCGGCAGGTCCACCGACGGGAACCCAACCGCCTTGAACCGGATCCGCCCCGAGACGATCGCGTCCTGGAAGCCCCAGTTGAACAGCCCCGCGCTCTGCCGCACGACCAGCCGGTCCATCGGGCTGAACGGGTGCTTGGGCTCGATCGCGACCAGGTGGTTGGCCACCCCGACCCGGGCCGAGGGCAGCGCCGCCCGAAGCGCCAGGGCGGCGGCGCCGTGCGCCCTCAGCTGGGCGACCAGCGCGGCCATCGCCTGCCGCGGGTCCCGCAGCCCCGGTGGGAACGTCCCCTCGAGGTAGCCCATCAGCATGACCACGTTCGGCTCGTTGATGGTGACCCAGAGCCGGACGTCGGGCAGCCGGGCGGCGGCCTCGGCCGCGAACCGACCGAACCGGTCCGGGAAGTCGGTCGCGAGCAGGCCGCCCCGGTCGGACAACCAGGCCGGCAAGGTGAAGTGCAGCAGGGTGACCATCGGCTCGATGCCGGCCGCCCGGTAGGCGGCGACCTCGTCGGCGTAGTGCGCCCACCCGGTCTCGTCGTACCGCCCGGGCTCCGGCTCCAGCCGGGACCACTCGATCGAGAACCGGTAGGCGTTGGCGCCCAGGTCGCGCATCAGCGCGAGGTCCGCGACCACCCGGTCCCAGTGGCCGCTCGCGTCCCCGCTGACCTCACCGCGGGCGATCCGGCCCGGCTGGTGCTCCCAGCGCCACCAGTCGTTGCCGGAGTTGCCGCCCTCGATCTGATGCGCCGCGGTCGCCGTCCCCCACAGGAAGTCCTCGGCCATCGCCGGCCCCGCTCAGAGCCCGGGCGGGGTGGTCACGCCACCGGACGGCGTGTCGGTGAGCCCGGCCAGGATCGACCGCGCCTCGGCGGCGTCCACCGGCTTGCACAGGATGTCGTACGCCATGGCCACGACGCTGTGGCGGGAGGTGAAGTCGCGCCGACCGGCGGTAAAGGCGTAGGAGATCAGACCGAACACCAGCCCGAACAGCCCGCCGTAGACCAGGCCCCAGAGCATCAGGGTCACCCAGTCCCGGCCGCTGCTGGCGAACAGTCCGAGCAGCAGGCCCACGAACAGCCCGAACCAGGCGCCGGCGCCGAGGCCGCTGAGGGCAGCGGTGCCCCAGGTCAGCCGACCGGTCACGACCTCGACGCTCTTGAGGTCGCTCCCCACGATGGCCAGGTCCTCGACGGCGAACTTCTGGTCGGACAGGTAGTCGACGGCCCGCTGCGCGTCGGCGTACTCCCGGTAGGTCGCGACCGCGACCCGGCTCGCCAGCGGCGATTGCTGGGGCGCCGATCCGTAGCCCATGGACATGATGGCTCCTTCCGTCCGGTCCCTTGATCCAACCACCGGCGGGCGAGCCGCGTCAGCCGCGCAGCTTGTAGTCCTCCAGCAGCCGCCGTCCGATGATCATCCGCTGGATGTCAGCGGTGCCCTCGCCGATGAGCAGCATGGGCGCCTCGCGGTACAGCCGCTCGATCTCGTACTCCTTGGAGTACCCGTAGCCGCCGTGGATGCGGAACGAGTCCTCGACCACGTCGCGGCAGTACTCGCTGGCCAGGTACTTGGCCATGCCGGCCTCGAGGTCGTTGCGCTGCCCGGAGTCCTTCTTCCGGGCCGCCATCGTCATCATCTGGTGCGCGGCCTCGACCTTGGTGGCCATGTCGGCCAGCCGGAACAGCACCGCCTGGTGCTCGGCGATCGGCTTGCCGAACGTGACCCGCTGCTGGGAGTAGGCGACGCCCAGCTCGAAGGCGCGCTCGGCCACCCCGCAGGCCCGCGCGGCCACGTTGACCCGGCCCACCTCGACGCCGTCCATCATCTGGTAGAAGCCCTTGCCGGGCTCGCCGCCGAGCAGCGCGGCCGCGGGCAGCCGGACGCCGTCCATCACCAGCTCGGTGGTGTCGACCCCCTTGTAGCCCATCTTGTCGATCTTGCCGGGGATGGTGAGGCCGGGCAGCACCTCGCCGAAGCCAGCCGACTTCTCGATGAGGAACGTGGACATCTTCTTGTAGACCGACGCACCCTCCGGGGCGTCCTCGTCGGTGCGCACGAGGACGGCGACCAGCGTGGAGGACCCGCCGTTCGTCAGCCACATCTTCTGCCCGTCGAGCACCCAGTCGTCGCCGTCCCGGACCGCCTTTGAGGTGATCGCCGCGACGTCGGAGCCGCAGCCCGGCTCGGACATCGAGAAGGCGCCGCGCATCTCGCCGGTGGCCATCCGCGGCAGGTAGGCCTGCTTCTGCTCCTCGGTGCCGTGCTGCATGACCATGTAGGCCACGATGAAGTGGGTGTTGATGATGCCGCTCACGCTCATCCAGCCGCGGGCGATCTCCTCCACGCACAGCGCGTAGGTGAGCAGCGACTCGCCCAGGCCGCCGTACTCCTCGGGGATCATCAGACCGAAGATCCCCATCTCCTTCATGCCCTCGACGATCTTCGTGGGGTACTCGTCGGCGTGCTCGAGCGCCTGGGCACTGGGGATGATCTCGTTGTCCACGAAGTCCCGGACGGCGCCGAGGATCTCCTGCTGGACGTCGGTGAGACCTTCGGTCTGCGCGAGGCGGCCCATGGCTCGCTCCCTTGCTGCTCGGACGGCGGACAACGGCTTGTTACCCGCCAGTATCCCGCTCGTGCACCCGATCGGCGCACGGCGGTACCCGGGCGTCGCGCCGCTAGGCGGTCGGCGGCTCGAAGGCCGAGGTCCGGGTCATGCCGGCGGCCCGGCCCTTGGCCGAGATGACCAGCGCCATCTTCCGCGACGCCTCGTCGATCATCTCGTCGCCGAGCATGGCCGCGCCCCGCGCGCCACCCTCGGCCGAGGTGAACCACTCGTAGGCGTCGAGGATCAGCTCGGCGTGGTCGTAGTCCTCCTGCCGCGGCGAGTACACCTCGTTGGAGGCGTCGATCTGGCCGGGGTGCAGGCACCACTTGCCGTCGAAGCCGAGGGCAGCCGAGCGGCCGGCCACCCGACGGAAGCCGTCGACGTCGCGGATCTGCAGGTACGGGCCGTCGATGGCCAGCTTGTCGTAGGCCCGCGCGGCCATCAGGATCCGCATCAGGATGTAGTGGTAGGCGTCGCCGACGTCGTAGCCGGCCGGCTGCTCCCCCACGACGAGCGACTTCATGTTGATGCTGGCCATGAAGTCGGCCGGCCCGAAGATGATCGTCTCCACCCGGGGGGACGCCTCCGCGATGGCGTCGACATTGACCAGGCCGAGGGCGTTCTCGATCTGCGCCTCGATCCCGATCCGGCCGACCTCCAGGCCCATGGTCTTCTCGACCTGGGTCATCAGCAGGTCCAGGGCCACGACCTGCTCAGCCGTCTGCACCTTGGGCAGCATGATGCAGTCCAGGTTGGCGCCGGCCCCCTCGACCACCTCGACGACGTCGCGGTAGGTCCAGTGCGTCGTCCAGTCGTTGACCCGGACGACCCGGACCTTGTCCCCCCAGCCGCCCTCGTTGAGCGCGGCCACGATGTTCTTGCGCGCCTCCGGCTTGACCAGCGGCGCGCAGGCGTCCTCGAGGTCGAGGAACACCTGGTCGGCCGGCAGACCCTTGGCCTTCTCGATCATCTTGGTGCTGCTGCCCGGCACGGCGAGGCAGGACCGACGGGAGCGCAGAGTGCGATCAGCCATGAGAACCACCCTAGCCGCGCGGTTCGTCGCCGCTCGGCGGGGTCACTCAACCGGAATCGACGGCGGGACCTCCCGGCCCTGGGAGCGGACCACCACGCCCACCCCGATCAGCAGCAGCACGGCGGCCGGCAGCACGCCCCACGGCGGGGTCTGCCCCAGCCACAGCGCCGCGATCAGCGCCGCGCCCGGCATCTCGAACAGGATCGCCATCGACAGCACGGTGGGCGGCGTGGTCCGCAGGATCACGTTGAACAGCGAATGCCCGAGTAGCTGCGCCCCCGCGGTCAGCGCGAGCAGCTTGACCCAGGTGTCCGGGCTGTATCCGGCCAGCTGCTGACCCGAGACCAGGCACACCACCAGCAGCAACGCCGCGCAGGAGCCGTAGACCAGCAGCGTGTAGGGCGTGGTGCTGACGGTGGGCCGCACCCGGGCGCCGACCGACACGTACCCGGCCGCGAACACGGCGCCCACCAGGGCGAGCAGGTCCCCGACCAGCGCGCGCGGGGACAGCGAGAAGTCGACCCCGGTGAGCACGAGGACGCCGAGCAAGGCGATGCCCATGCCCCACCAGGCGCGCCGCGGCACGTGGTGCCCGGACGCGCGCGCGATCAGCGCCGCCCAGATCGGCTGGGTGGCCACCAGGGCGGTGGACGACGCCACCGTGGTCAGCTCGAGGGAGGGGATCCAGGTGCCGAAGTGCAGCGCCAGCAGGGCGCCGGCCCCCAGTGACAGCCGCAGCTCGCGCCGGTTCAGCCGGCGCAGCTCGCCGCGGTACCGGAGCAGCGCCCACGGGGCGATGGCCACCGTCCCGAAGGCGTTGCGCCAGAACGCGATGGCCAGCGCCGGGGCCGCGGTGGCCGCGATCAGCGGTGCCGACGTCGCGACCGCGGAGACGGCCACGGCCAGCAGCAGGAGGTCCCGCCCGGGGGGACGGGCGACCGCGCTCGGGGCGGGCTGCGGCGCGGTCACGGCGGCCATCCTGGCACCCGGCCGGACCGTGGCCGGGTTGCTGGTCAGACGGTGATGGTCCCCTCGGCCACCGGCACCACGTCACCGGCCACCCGGACGGCGACCGCGGTGCCACCAACCGCATCGACCGAGCAGCGCAGCACCGAGCGGCGGCCCATCTGCACGCCCTGCTCGACCGTGTACGCCGCGGTGCCGTCTCCCGTCAGCAGCCCCGAGCCGACCAGCCACACGCCCAGCCCGAGGGCGGCCGACCCGGTCGCCGGGTCCTCCGGAACGCCGACGTCGCCGGCGAACATCCGGGCCCGGGCCATCCGGGTGGCCGGGTCCCAGGCCACCACGTAGACCCCGGTCGCGTCGGAGACCGGGTGCCCGAACGACCGCAGCCGGACCGGGTCCGGCTCGCAGCGGGCCAGCGCCCGCGCCGCCACGGGCAGCACCGCGAAGCCGATGCCGGTCCCCGCGACCCGCGGCGGCGGCCCGGTCAGTTCGACGGCGGCCAGCCCTACGGCCGCCAGTAGCGGCCCGGCGTCCACCGGCTCCGACAGGGACGGCCGGCCGCCGGTGAGCTCCACCGGACCGCCGTCCGGCGCCACCTGCAGCGGCAGCAGCCCGGCGCCGCAGGCCTGGACCACCCGACCAGAGCAGACCCGGCTCAGCCGGGCCAACAGCCAGGCCGTGCCGACGCTGGGATGCCCGGCGAACGGCAGCTCCACCTCGGGGGTGAAGATCCGCAGCCGGTAGTCGGCCCCGCCCTTCCGCTCCGCATCGGAGGCGCGCAGCGGGAACGCGGTCTCGGACAGGTGGAACTCGCGGGCCAGCGAGTGCATCTGGTCGGTGCTCAGCTCGTCGCCGTCCAGGACCACGGCCAGCGGGTTCCCGCCGAACCGGACGTCGGTGAAGACGTCGACGACGTGGTAGCGCAGCGTGGACATGTGCCGACCGTATCCGGGCCCCGCCACTAGTCTTCGAGGCGTGAGCAGCGCGCCCGGACGGGTCTTCATCGCGCGCCTGGCCGGAGCCTCCGTGTTCGACCCGAACGGGGACCAGGTCGGGCGGATCCGCGACGTCGTGGCGCTGCTGCGGTCCGGGCACCTCCCCCCGCGCGTGCTCGGGCTGGTGCTCGAGGTCCCGATGCGGCGGCGGATCTTCGTCCCGATGAGCCGGGTGACCGCGCTCGACCCGGGCCAGGTCATCACGACCGGGGTCGTCAACATGCGCCGGTTCCAGTCCCGGCCGGGAGAGACCCTCGTGCTCGCGGAGATGCTCGACCGGCAGGTGACCCTCACCGAGGACGGCACCACGGTGACCATCCTCGACGTGGCCATGCAGCTGGCCCGCACCCGCGACTGGGAGCTCACCCAGGTGTTCGTGCGCAAGGGGGGCGGCGGCTTCCGGCGTCGTGGCGAGACCGAGGTCGTGCGCTGGGACGAGGTCACCGGATTCGCCCAGCTGGAGCAGAACCAGAGCGCCGCCAGCCTGCTGGCCACCATGGACAAGATGCGCCCGGTCGACCTGGCCAGCGTCATGCACGACCTGACGCCCAAGCGCCGGGCCGAGATCGCCGCGACCTTGGACGACGAGCGGCTGGCCGACGTGCTGGAGGAGCTGCCCGAGGACGACCAGATCGAGATCCTCGGTGTACTGGCGCAGGAACGCGCCGCCGACGTCCTGGAGGCGATGGCCCCGGACGACGCCGCCGACCTGCTCGGCGAGCTGCCCCCCGAGCAGGCCGACCGGCTGCTCGAGCTGATGGAGCCGGACGACGCCGAGGACGTGCGCCGGCTGCTCGTCTACGACGAGTACACGGCCGGCGGCATGATGAACCCGGAGCCGGTCGTGCTGTCCCCGGACGCGACCGTGGCCGAGGCGCTGGCCCGGGCCCGCCACGCCGACCTGACCCCCGCGCTGGCTGCGCAGGTCTACATCTGCCGTCCCCCGCTGGAGACCCCCACCGGCCGCTTCGTCGGCGTCGCGCACCTGCAGCGGCTGCTGCGCGAACAGCCGTCCGAGCTGGTCTCCGGCGTCTGCGACACCGACCTCGAGCCGCTGCGTCCCGAGGCCACCCTGCCGCAGGTGACGACGTACCTGGCGGCCTACAACCTGGTCGCCCTGCCGGTGGTGGACGAGGGCGGCCACCTGCTCGGAGCGGTCACCGTAGACGACGTCCTCGACCACCTGCTGCCGGACGACTGGCGGGAGCGGGACGCCGACGAGCCGGAGTCGGCCCAGCCGGGGGTGCCCGATGTCCAGTGAGCGGCGTCGGGGCCTGGACCAGCCGACGCTGCCGCGCCGCCGGGTCCCCCGACCGGACGTCGACGCGGAGACCTTCGGACGTGCCTCGGAGCGCATCGCCCGCACCTTCGGCACGGCGACCTACCTGATGGTCCAGACGGTCTTCGTGATCGTCTGGATCTCCTACAACGTCGTGGTGGTGACGTCGGACCAGTTCGACCCCTACCCGTTCATCCTGCTCAACCTGGCGTTCTCCACCCAAGCCGCGTACGCGGCTCCGCTCATCCTGCTCGCGCAGAACCGACAGGCCGACCGGGACCGGGTGCAGTACGAGCAGGACCGGACCCGCGACGAGCGCTCGGTCGCCGACATGCAGTTCCTGGCCAGGGAGGTCGCGGACATCCGGATCGGGCTCGGCGACCTCGCCACCCGCGACTTCGTCCGCTCCGAGCTGCGTGACTTGCTCGACGAATTGCTGGTGGAGCATCGGGACAGCCCGGAGCCGAGACGGGCCCCCTAGCCCGCCCACCTCAAGCGTCCGGCCGATGCGGTCGACGTAGGAGGGTGCCTGTCCGACCGACCGCCAGCCAGGACGGCGAGGAGCAGACCGTGCGGCTGCGGCTCGGCGACATCCTGGTGTCCCGGGGGGTGCTCACCGGAGAGCAGATGTCGGACGTCCTCGACCAGCAGCGCCAGCGCAGCCTCGAGGGCAACGGCCGCCGGATCCGGCTCGGCGCCCTGCTCATCGAGCTCGGGCTGGCCGACGAGCAGCAGATCGCGGAGTCGCTGGGACAGCTGCTGGGCCGCGAGGTCGTGGACGCCGTGTCCACCCCGATCGACCCTGAGCTGGCCCGTCGGCTGCCCCGCGTGGTCGCCGATCGCAGCCAGGTGCTGCCCTTGGGGCTGGGCGAGCGGGGACTGCGGGTCCTCGCCGCCGACCCCACCGACGTGCTCGCCCTCGACGACGTCCGACGGCACACCGACTTCCAGCAGCTGGACGTGCTCATCGGCACGCCCACCGAGCTGCGCGCCCTGGTCAACCGGGTGTGGTCCCTGGTGGACGGCGACATGAGCGCGGCCAGCACGATGGCCGAGCCGGACGAGGACGACGGCGAGAGCGACGACGTCGTCCTGGACGCCCCCACGGTGCGGCTGGTCGACTCGCTGCTCGCCGAGGCGGTCCGGCTGCGGGCCAGCGACGTCCACATCGAGCAGCAGCGCACCGCCGTCCGGGTGCGCTACCGGATCGACGGGGTGCTGCGGGACGCCCTCGCGCTGCCCCGCTCAGTCGGCCGCTCGCTCGTGGCGCGCATCAAGATCGTGGCAGGGATGGACATCTCCGAGCGCCGGGTCCCGCAGGACGGCCGGCTGCGGCTGACCGTCGACCGGAAGGTCCTCGACGCTCGGGTCAGCTCGCTGCCGTCGATCCACGGCGAGAAGATTGTGGTCCGGCTGCTCCAGTCGGAGTCCACCATCCAGCACTTGCCCGACCTGGGCATGGACGAGCAGCAGCAGGCCGACCTGACCGCCGCCCTGGCCGCGGCCCAGGGTCTGGTCCTTATCACCGGCCCCACCGGGTCGGGCAAGACCAGCACCCTCTACGCCGCGATCCGGCAGACGATCACCCCGGCCCGCAACGTGGTCACCCTGGAGGACCCGGTCGAGATCGAGCTGGCCGGGATCACGCAGGTGGCCATCGACGAGCGCGCCGGCATGACCTTCGCCCGGGGGCTGCGCTCGGTGCTGCGGCAGGACCCAGACGTGATCCTGGTCGGCGAGGTCCGCGACCTGGACACCGCCGAGCTGGCGATGCGGGCCGCCCTCACCGGGCACCTGGTGCTCACCACCCTGCACACCAACGACGCCGCCTCGGCGCTGCCCCGGCTGTTCGACATGGGTGCGCCCGGCTTCCTGGTCGCCTCCGCGCTGCGGCTCGTGGCGGCCC
>DATCDE010000087.1 GCA_036510875.1 Actinomycetes bacterium | reverse complement strand
CCGCAGGGACACCCGGTGCATCACGTCGACGAACGGGATGATCAGCCGCAACCCCGGCTCCCGCACGCCGTGCAGCCGGCCAAATCGGAGCACAACGCCCCGCTCGTACTGCTTGACGATCTTGATCGAGAGCGCGAGCAGACCCACGAGCACTAGCACGATGACGACGAAAACGACGATCTGCGTGGTGGTCATCAAAACCTCCTTGGAGGGACCGCCCTCCACTGCCAGGGTGCGTCGCCGTTCGCGGGCGTGCGAGAGTCACAAGTCCTCAGCGCCCGTCCTCTAGTGCACGCCTGGACGAGCAGCAGAGCTGTGATCATTTCGGGCCGGCTCCCCAGCCGGAACGCGAGCGCCGCCTCACCGAACCTCGGGCGTCCCGGTGGCGAAGGTAAGGACCTCCGTCCGCCGTACCTGCCGACCGCCGGGAACACCGCGACAAGCGCCACCACGGCCGGACCGAGGTGCAGCGCCCTCGCCAAGCCCGGGCGGCGTCAGCACCTCCTCAGCGGTAGAAAGGACATGCCCGGCGTGGTCGCTACGCTGGCTGTCTACGCAGGAGGGGACGGAGATCCCATGAAGTACAAGATCACATACTTTGCCGACGATCAGCCTGTCGAAGAGGTCGAGGCCGCGCACTACGGCGAGCAAGGTGAATGGATCATCTTCGAGGACGGCAACGGTGAGAAGTTGCGGATTCGCGCCGACCAGGTGCTCCGAATTGACCGGCTCTAGAGCTCCCAGGGTCCATTGACACTGCACAAAAGCGATCATGGCTGGACTGGGACGACTGGCCGCAGGCTGGGCCGAACCAACCGACGTCGGGTGCTTGCGGTCGTCTACTTCTTCGCGGCTCCCGGCATGGTCAGCGAGGGGCCGCGCTGCGCACAACGTTGCGAATGAAGTTGTACTGCGTTGTGACGAGCCTGTCGGCCATGTCCACGGCGGCGCCGATGATGGTTTCGCGCCGTGACGGGCGTTCTCCGAGCGCGGGAAGCACTTCGTCGACGGTATCGACGAACTTCCGGACGGCCTCGATCGCCGCCCGCTGTCCCGCCTCGACCGCCTTGAGGACCTCGTCAGACAACTCAGCTGTCCTGTCAACCGGGCTCTTCTGCTCAGCTGCCGTGATCTTCTCGGCGGGCTTGGTGGTACGAGCCGCCCGTGCTGGCACCTTCTTCGCGGCGGGCTTGGTGGTACGAGCCGCCGGGGCTGGCGCCTTCTTCGCGGTAGTAGGGGCCATGATTACCCTCCTTGCGAGGTTGAATACGAACACAGCCGCCTCTCCCGGCCGGGTCGGCTGGTCACGCTTCTTCGTGCCGGGCTCCGGCTGGCCTTGATCACACCTCCTCGCGGTCCCACTGGCCCGTCCAGTCTCGACAGCTGCGAGCCGCCACGTCCAGAGTCGTCCCGCATGGTTCGCTCACCACAGTGCCCAACGTCCTTGACACCCTGCAATGTCGAGCGCCCAAGAACGTTTAGCCCCGCTCGGCGGGGGACGTGGCGGAGGTGGCGACCGCCGTGGTGTCCTGCCCCGGTCCAATGGTTGTGGCCGTCGCCGAACCGCGGTGTGGGGTTACGGCTTGGGTTGCTCGGGCAGGGCTGGGCGGGCCGGCCTTACGGTGGCGTCGGACGAAGGGATGATGAGGTCCTCGAGACCGTTGTCCCAGCGGACACGATACGGCGGCATTCCGTTGGGACCGCGGACCTCGATGATCTCGCCGTTGCGATCCGGCTGTCCGGTCCGGTTGCTGTGAAGCTGGAGATGGTCTCCCACGGCTGCATGCATCGCTGCCTGCTCTCCTTCGGCTGGTGTCACCACATTACGCCGCGACGGATCCTTCCGCGGCTGGTCCGAGCTACGAGGCTGGCCGCCCACAACGCGGAAGGACGCCGGGGCTTCGGGACGTGACTCGTAACCGGCATGCACGACCGAGGCCCGTCACGGGCGTGGCCCGGCGGCGACCCGGAGGTGGGCAACCTGCATCCCGAGGCGCTGAAGGCCCTGTGGTGGTCCGTGCCCGGCCCGTGCTCGCCGTTGGGTTCGCCGGGGCGATGCTGGCTGTCGGCGAGATCGAGGGCGTTGAGGACCGGCTGAGGGACTCCGAGCGGCGGCTGGACACCACCACAGGTATCCGTGGGCGATCGCCCACTCCACCGGCCGAGATCCTTGACGACGAGGAGTTCCGCCGGCTCCCAGCGGTGATCGAGCTGTACCGGACCGCACTGGCCCTGACTCGCGGCGATGGGGTCAGTACCGTGAGGGACGCCCAACGGGCGTTCGATCTGTCGCCGGAGGACGACCACCTCGTCCGTGCTGGCGCAGCGGGCTTGCTGGGGCTCGCCTACTGGGCGAGCGGGGACCTCGAGGCGGCCCATCGGTGGTACACCGAATGCGTGGCCGGCCTGCTTCAGGCCGGGCATACGGCCGACACCTTCGGGTGCGCGTTAGCGCTGGCGGACATTCGGCTTGCGCAGGGGCGTCTCAGCGAGGCCATCCGCACCTACGAGAACGCTTTGAGGCGTGCACCCTTGGAAGGAGGGCCGATTCTGCGGGGAACGGCAGACATGTACGAGGGGATGAGCGAGCTCCGGCTCGAAAGCGACGACCTGCCTGCCGCCACGCAGGCCCTCCTTCGGAGCCAGGAGCTCGGTGGGCCCATCGGGCTGCCCCAGTACCGCTATCGGTCGCGGGTCGCGGCGGCTCGGATCCGGACGGCCGAAGGTGATCCGGTCGGCGCGCTCCACCTGCTCGACGAGGCCGAGCGCGTGTACGTGAGTGACTGCTTCCCCAACGTCCGACCGATCCCGGCCCTGAAGGCCCGGCTGCACCTCGCGCGAGGGGAGTCGGGCGAAGCGCTCGTTTGGGTGCGTGAGAGCGGTCTGTCCGTCCAGGACGACCTGAGCTACCTGCGCGAGTTCGAACACATCACCCTCGCCCGGGTGCTCCTGGCCGGTTGCGCGACCGAGGGCTCGCAGCCCGCACTCCACGAGGTGACCCAGTTCTTGGAGCGTCTTCTCACGGCGGCGAAGGAGGGGGCAGGACGGGAAGCGTCATCGAGCTCCGGGTGCTTCTGTCGCTCGCCCACCAGAAACGAGGGGACAGCGCTTCCGCGTTCGCATCACTGGAACGCGGTGACGCTGGCTGAGCCGGAGGGCTGCGTTCGCGTCATCGTGGATGAGGGTCCACCGATGGCCTCGCTACTCAAAGGGCTCGCGAAACAGGCGACCGCCCGCGACTACGTCCGTCGCCTCCACGCAGCCATCACCACGCTTGAGCACCGTCCGGCCGACCGACCGGGCTTGATCGAGCCACTGAGCGAACGCGAGCTCGACGTGCTCCGGCTGCTCGGAACCGACCTGGACGGCCCGGACATCGCTCAGGAGCTCCTTGTGTCACTGAGCACCGTCCGGACTCACACTCAGAAGATCTACGCCAAGCTCGGAGTGAACAACCGTCGGGCAGCAGTCCGCGTGGCCGAGGAGCTCAACCTGCTGCCGCGCAGCGGCGGCCGCTGAGCCCTACTCACCGTCGTTCGCGACCCGTAGGCATCCGGCCACGGCGAGCCCCTGGACGTCGCGCGGCTCGGTGGGGCAGCACTGGCTGTCACTTCTGGCGACCGCCGGCGTCACGTTCGGCGCGGGCCGCGCGCGTGATGCCCGCTTCCGCCCGGGCCGCCCATGAGCTCGCGATCGCCACCGGGATGCCAGGGCTGAGCCTGGCCGGTCGCACCCGGGGGTATACGTCACTCGACAACGGCCAGGGCACGAACAACACCGCCAGCGGGAATGTCGTGATGAATGGGTCGTCCCAGCAGGGACCAAAGGGGGGTTGTCGCTCACGTTCGCGCCGGGGACGGTGTCGGGTATGAGGCGCACAGTCGACATCCTTGATGGCAACACTTTTGTGGTCAGTGATGAGCGGGGCGACGTCGACGGGTCGCCGGTGGAGCCGCACGGCTTGTTCCGGGCGGACACCAGGTACCTGTCCCGGTGGGTGCTGACGATCAACGGCGAGAGGCCGGCCACGCTCTCGGTGGACACGACGCGGTACTTCACAGCGCAGTTCTTTCTCGCGCCGGGGACAGCGTCGGCGTACGTCAACGCGAAGCTGGCGGTGATCCGCCGAAGGACAGTCCTGGACGGCTTCCACGAGTCGATCACGGTCACGAACCACGACGCGTCCGCGGTGAGCGTGGAGGTCGGGCTCGAGGCAGACGGGGACTTTGCTGACCTGTTCGAGGTGAAGGACGCAACCGTCGCGGAGAAGCGAGGGACCGCCTACCGCCGGGTCGAAGCGGACCGGCTGGTGCTGGGCTATGAACGGGAGTCGTACCGCCGGGAGACGTGGATCCGCGCCACGGGCGACCCGACACTGGAGGAAGGTCGGCTGCAGTTCGTCGTCGAGCTTCAGCCGCAGCAGTCCTGGACGACCGAGATCGACGTCCTCCCGGTCGAGCACCCTGACGAGGTGTCGGGATTCCCGGACCGGAGTGTCTGGGACGACCCGGAGTCGCGTCTGGGCTTGCGGTTGTTGAGCCAGACGGTTCCCGTCCTGAGGTGCGACTGGCCGCCGCTGGAGCGGATCTATGAGCAGAGCCTGCGTGACCTCGCGGCGTTGCGCTTCGACCTGCCCGCCCGTCCCGGTCACTTCCTGCCGGCCGCGGGTCTGCCGTGGTTCATGGCCGCATTCGGCAGGGACAGCCTCATCACGTCCCTGCAGGCGCTGCCGTTCCTGCCAGAGCTGGCCGAGACGACCCTGCTCACGTTGGGCGCGCTCCAGGCGCTGCACCGGGACGACTTCCGGGACGCGGAACCCGGGAAGATCATGCACGAGCTGCGCTTCGGTGAGCTCACGGCGTTCGAGGAGCGACCGCACTCGCCGTACTACGGCGCTGCCGACAGCACCCAGCTCTGGCTGGTCCTGCTGGACGAGTACGAGCGGTGGACCGGGCGGTCGGACCTCATCCGGAGCCTGGAACCCCAGGCGCGGGCCGCGCTGCGGTGGATCGACGAGTACGGCGACCGGGACGGAGACGGGTACGTCGAGTACGAGCGGCACAACACCGACACCGGGCTGGAGAACCAGTGCTGGAAGGACTCCGGGGACTCGATCCAGTGGGCGGACGGCCAGCTGGCGTCGCTGCCGCGAGCCACCTGTGAACTGCAGGGCTACACCTACGACGCGAAGCTCCGCTGCGCCCGGTTGGCCCGCGAGGTGTGGGACGACGTGGCGCTGGCCGAGCGGCTGGAGCAGGAGGCGGCCGATCTGAAGGTGCGCTTCAACCGCGACTTCTGGCTGGAGGAGCAGGGCTACTACGCACTCGCCCTGGACGGCGCGAAACGGCCCGTCGACGCCCTGGCCTCGAACCTCGGGCACCTACTGTGGAGCGGCATCGTCACCGACGAGCGGGTCCCGCGGGTGGTCGAGCTGCTCACCGGGGAGCGGCTTTACTCCGGGTGGGGGGTTCGCACGTTCGGCACCGGCCAGACCGGGTACAACCCGATCGGCTACCACCTGGGCACGGTGTGGCCGCACGACACGGCGATCGCGGTGCTCGGCCTGGTGCGGCAGGGCTACCGTGCCGAGGCCGCGCGGATCGCGATGAGCCTGCTCGAGGCCGCCGAGCTGCTCGGCGGCCGGCTCCCCGAGGCGTTCGCCGGGTTCAGCCGGGAGGAGACCGCCTACCCCGCGGAGTACCCCACCGCCTGCTCACCGCAGGCGTGGGCGGCGGGCGCGCCGCTCATGCTGATCCGCGCGGTGCTCGGCCTCGAACCCGACGGGGCGATCCTGCGGTCCCAGCCGCATCTCCCGCAACGGATCCGGAGGATGCAGCTGGCTCGAATCCCAGGTCGGTGGGGCGCCGTGGACGTCGGCGTCGACCTGTCCGACCAGGTCCTGCGGGTCGGTGCCGAGCCCGGCGAGGTCGCCGACCTCCTCGCCTCGGCCACGCGGCACCTGCCCCCGAACCTGACCCCTGGGCGTACCACCTCGATCGGGTTCGACCTGGGTACGGAGGGCTCGTACCGGCTCCTGCTCGAGGATGGGCACGCCACCCTCGACACCGACGCCGAAGCGGCGGACTGCGTCATCCGCACCGACCAGCAGACCCTGCTTGAGCTGCTCCACGGCACCCGCAGCTACTCCACCGCCATGATGTCCGACCGCCTGCGGATCCACGGCGACCGCCTCATGGCCGTCACCTTCTTCACCCGGGCCGCAGAGGACCAGCCAGACGGGTAGCTCATCGGGGCGAACAGCCTCTCCACGGCGAGGGCCCGGCCTCACCGGAACACCTTCACCTCACGTCCGGCGGCGGAGGAGTGATCCCCCACTCACCGACCCATGACCCACCTGGCTCCAACGTGATCAGCCCGGCTCCCGACCGGAACGCGTCGGGGGGGCAGGTCATCGGTTCGACGGCAAGGCTTCGTCGAGTGATCTCAGGCAACGCGTCCCCCGTGAACAGCATCAGGTGCGTGTAGGCGGGGTTCACCCACAGCGCGACCTGCCTGCTCTCCTCGGGCGCAGCGAGCTCGACACGGGCCAGCCCGGCGTCATCCCGGACGAGATCGGTGAAACAGTGATCGAGCCGGGCGGATCCGATCGGTCGCGGTCGGCGGAAGTCGTACCCCGTGCCCTCGACCGACTGCGCACCCTCGGGGATGCCGCGCCGGTCGCTCAGCAGAACCGTCGCTCCGGGTGCGCGGAGAATCGTGTCGTCCACCACGCCCGTTCCGGTGGTCAAGTAGGGGGGGCGCCGCTACCGAAGGGGCACGACGTCGACCCGAAGTTGCGGGCCGCGGTTCTCACCCTCAGTCCATCCGCGGACAGCCGGTACCCGATGCTGAGCTGGAGGAAGTACGGGTAGCCCGGTTGCGGGTGCAGGGCGTGCGCCACGACCACTCGGTCGGTCTCGATGTGGCTGCCGGTCCACGGGGCCCAGCGAACCAGCCCATGGATGGCATTCGAGTGCTCCGGTTCGGTGAGCGCCAGCTGGTGGTGGCGACCGTCGAACCGGTAGCGGCCATCCTTCACCCGGTTTGGCCAGGGGATCAGGACCTGACCTCGACCTGCGGAGCACATCTCGTCCGCTGCGTACCCATCGAGGACGTCGCGTCCACCCGCCGAGTAGGAACGGATACCGCCGCCGATCTGGACGATGACGGCTCGCTGCTCCCTGTAGGTGATCTCCCATTGCTGTCCAGACGGTGCCGGACCTGCGGAGCCCGAAGTCGGCGAACCGGACGCCTCCCCAGGGGTGGGAGCGTCGGCGCCGATCATGCCATCTCCTCAAGTCTCTCCCCGACGATGATCCGCGAGGCGGCCTCGATCAGGGCGAGGTGCGAGAACGCCTGCGGGAAGTTGCCGAGGTGCCGCGCGCTTTGGGCGTCGAACTCCTCCGCGTACAGCCCGAGTGGCGATGCGATCCTCAGCAGGCGCTCCATGGCATCGCGGGCGCGTGCCTTCTCCCCGATGATCGACAGCGCGGAGACCAGCCAGAAGGAGCAGATCAGGAACGTGCCCTCCTCACCGGACAGGCCGTCGTCGGTTTCGTCGGTTCGATACCGCAGCACGAAGCCGTTCTCGGTCAGCTCGTCGGCGATGGCGAAGACGGCGGCGCGCAGCCGGTCGTCGGTGCCGGGCAGGAAGCCGGTGAGTGCGGCCAGCAGGGTCGAGGCGGCCAGCGCATCGGTGGCGTAGTGCTGGCGCAGGACGCCGCGCTCGGAGACTCCGTGGTCCAGGATGTCGGCCTTGATCTCCTCTGCGGTGGCTCGCCAGGTCGCCTCCCGGTCTGGTTCACCCGCGATCCCGGCCAGCTGGGCCGCCCGGTCGAGGGCTACCCAGCACATCAGCTTCGAGGACACGTAGTGCTGAGCCTCGCCGCGGGCTTCCTAGATACCTTGGTCGGGCTCCCGCCACACGTCGGTGGCGCGCTGTGCCTGCGTCTCGATGATGGGCCACAGCCGGGCCGGCCTCCGCTGGCTGCGACGCGCGTGGAGCAGGATCGAGTCGAGCACCGCCCCGTACACGTCGTTTTGCCGCTGGTCGAAGGCACCGTTGCCGACCCGCACCGGTCGGGATCCGGCGTAGCCGGACAGGTCGTCCCGGATCGACTCGGTCAGGTCCCGCCTCCCGTCGATCCCGTACATGATCTGGAAGGTCCCGTCCTCGTTCGGTTCGACATCGGCGATGAACTGCATGAACTCGTCGGCTTCCCAGTCCAGGTTGAGCCAGTGCAGCGCCTGCAGGGTGAAGGTGGCGTCCCGCATCCAGGTGTAGCGGTAGTCCCAGTTGCGCTCACCGCCGGGCGTCTCCGGCAAGGAGGTGGTCAGTGCGGCAACCGTGGCCCCGGTGGGCATGTAGGTGAGCCCTTTGATCGCCAGGGCTGAGCGTTGGATGGGGTCCCGGTACCGGTGGTCGGGCATCCGGGCCCGGCCCAGCCACGCCGCCAGTAGCGGGTGGTGTCCGCGATCTTGACCTCGGCCTGGTCCACGTCCTGCGGGGCGGCCAGACCGCTGGCCCAGGACAGCACGCAGTAGGCCCCGCGCCCCCGCCTGAAGGATGTGCCGAGCCTTGACCCGGCCACCCTCGATGCCGATCGCGAGGTCAGTGCAGAGACGGAGGGTCTGGCCGGCGCCGCTCGCGTCGGCCACGTGCCGGTCGCCGTCGGCCAGGGACCAGGTGGCTGTCGTGCGTCCGTAGTCGAACACGGGCTCGCAGACGAGGTCGATCTCGACCTGCCCCTCGATGCACTCCACCGTCCTCACCAGCATGTGGTCTGCGTCGTCGTCGGCGGGCGGGCGGGTGTGCGGCGTGACCGAGTCCTCCTCCTGCCGTGGTCCCATGGTCAGCGCGTCCCGGACCACCACCCAGCCCTGTTGGTGCTTCCAGGTCGTCACCAGCACGTTCGTGCCCGGCTCGTAGGCGCGGGCCGAGGGGTGGTTCACGCCGAACGGCGCGAACCGGAAGAACCCGGCCTGCCGGTCGAGCAGACTGCCGAAGACGCTGGGCGCATCGAAACGGGGCACGCACAGCCAGTCGATCGACCCGTCCGGAGCGACCAGCGCTCCCGTGTGGCAGTCCGACAGAAACGCATAGTCGGCGATCGGTGCGAACGGAGAGGAGGTGCTCATGAGCGCGCCCACCCTTCGCGCCGGGCGACGTGGGCAGTGACGAGCGGATCGGACATGCCAGGCTCCTCTTCTCGCACTTTCAACGGTCGAGCGCGGCCCACCAGACGGGATCGGGGATGAACGCAGCGGCGGGCTGGCCGGTGGCGTCGGTGGCGTGCCGGTAGACCAGCCCGGCGGCCGGTTCGGCGCGGCGCTGTTCGTCGGTGTAGTTCTCGGTCGCTGTGGTGACGTACAGCCGGTTGAGCCCCGGGCCGGCGAGCGCACAGCAGGTGCTC
This sequence comes from Actinomycetes bacterium, assembly GCA_036510875.1. Classification (NCBI taxonomy): domain Bacteria; kingdom Bacillati; phylum Actinomycetota; class Actinomycetes; species Actinomycetes bacterium. The sequence goes on along the minus strand of DATCDE010000087.1, from coordinate 8,039 downwards.
TGCGGCGCAGGCACGAGGAACTCCTGTCTCAGCGCCCCGGCCGGTGAGTAGCGCCGGACCCGTCCCCCGCCGTAGATCGCCACCCACAGGTCGCCCGCGGCGTCCACGGTCATGCCGTCCGGCGCACCGACGTCCTCGGGCACGGTGAGCAGGACCCTCCGGTCGGAGAGGGAGCCCCGTTCGGCGTCGAACGCGAACGCGTAGACCACCCGCGGGCCACTGTCCACCAGGTACATCGTGGCGCCGTCAGGGCTCCACCCGATGCCGTTGGGGATCGTCATACCCCCGAGCACCTGCTCGACACGTCCGTCGGTGGCGAGCCGGTAGAGCGCGCCGCCGCCCTCGTGGTGGTCGTCGGCCAGCGCCCCGCCCCAGAACCGGCCCTGCGGGTCGCTGGCGCCATCGTTCATCCGGGTCGCGGGGGGTGACACCTCGGCAGCGATCACCCGATGGGTGCCGTCGGGGGCCAGGTGGACGAAGCCCCGCCCGGCGCCGAGCAGCCAACCGTCGTCGCCCTGGACGGGTGCGATCATCCCGACCGGCCACGGCAAGTCGTAGACGCGCACGGAGACCAGCGCACCGTCGTCGGTGACCCGGTCGCGGTAGACCCGCCCGGCCAGGATGTCCACGCGCAGTAGCTCGTCCCGACCGGCGTCCCACCGCACTCCCTCGCCGAGCTGGGTCTGCTCGGTCGTACAGACGACGGCCCCGCCGTCCTGGTCAGGCTCGCCGGCCATGGTCAGGCTCCGAAGTCCAGGACGACCTTGATGTCGTCGGGGCCGCGCTGCAGCGCGTCGGCGACATCCTGCGGGGGGACCCGCCGGGTGACCAGCCGGGCCAGCCAGGCCCGGTCGGCCGCGGCGAGCGCCTGGGCGGCTCGGTAGAAGTGCCGGCGGTTGGCGTTGACCGAGCCGATGACCACGTTGTTCTGCAGGACCAGCTCCTTGCCGAGGTCGGCGGGAGACAGTCCGCTGCTTGCGCCACCGCTGCCCACTCCGGTCAGGCACACGACTCCGCCCGGACCGACCTGACGGATCGAGTCGACGATGACTGGGCCTACCCCGGTGCACTCGATGATCACGTCGGGCTTGAAGCCCAGGTCGGGGATGGGCCCGGAGTGGTAGGTGGCGCCGAGATCACGCACTAGCTGCGGCTTGGCACCCTCGGTGACCTGGTCGAGGACGTGCACCTCGCCACCGTGCTGGACGCCGATGAGGGCGGCGAGCATGCCGATCGGGCCGGCACCGGTGACCAGCACGGTTCGTGGCTCCCAGAACGCTCGGGCTCGCATGGCCCCGACCAGCTCCCAGGCCTTGGTCACCACGGTGGTCGGCTCGAGCAGTACCCCGAGGCGGCCGAGCGAGGGGTCAAGCTTGGTGAAGTACCCCGGTTCGATCCGCCAGCGTTCGGACATGAACCCGTCGATCTCCTTGATGCCCCTCTCGGTGTACTGCCCGTTGGTGCACATGTCCCACTCCCCCACGGCGCAGTTCGGGCAGGGCACCGGGTCGGGACGCCGGACGATCCCGACGATCAGGTCACCAGCCCGCACGCTGCGGTCCGGCCCAGGGTCGACGACCCGGCCCAGTGACTCGTGACCCAGAATCAGCCGGTCCCGCCCGGGAGGGGCCCAGCCGTACGCGCCGGAGGCGATCTCGACGTCGGTGCCGCAGATGCCCACCGCGACCGCCTCGACCAGGATCGACCCGGTGGTCTGGTCCGGTTCGGGGACCTCCTCGAAGCGAACCGAGTCCGTGACCCCCGGCTGAACCGTGACGGCCTTCATGACTCCTCCTCAAAAGAACCGTGCGGCGATCCGCCGCCGGAGGTGTGCCGGGGGGCGACCTGGAAGTGACCCGTCGGCGGTTTCATCGCCGACGGCCGGGTGCTGTCACTACGGGACGATCGGCCCGGCGTCGCACACATGCGGGGCACAGCTCACGGTCCAGGTGCGCGGCCATGTGATCGGGCAGGCGGTCACGGATGAAGTCCCGGTGGGCCGGCGTCTGGGTCGGTGCGCCGCAGTCGATGCAGGTCAGCAGGGGCTGCTCGCGAACCACGGTCCCGGTGATGACCGTGCGCCGGACGCCGTCGACGTCCTCGAGGTGGATCGCTCCCGTCGGGCAGACCTGCGTGCAGGCGCCGCAGCCGATGCACAGGTCCGCTGGCCGGGTGAAGTCGAAGTAGGCGAGCCGACCGGCCTGCGTGTCGGCCATCCGCAGCGCATCGACGCCCATCTCGCTGCAGGCGGCCATGCACAGGCCGCAGCCGATGCAGACGTCGCAGCGCAGGCAGCGGCGGGCCTCGTCGTGCGCCATCGCATCGGTCATGCCCAGCTCGATGCGGACGTAGTTGCCCTCGCCGAGGACCTCCTCGACGCTTCTTTCGGGCATCGCGGCGCGGCGGCGGTGAGTGCGCTCGTCGGCTTCGACGTGCAGGGGAGCCACCTCGGCGCGGCGAACCGCCCGGCCGGTGGCGGCGCTCAGGGGCGTTTCGCGCAGCCAGGCGTCGATGGCGGCCGCGGCGATCTTCCCGGAGCGGATCGCCTCCACGGCCGTCCGTGGGCCGTGCTCGGCGTCTCCGCCGGCGAAGATGCCCGGCACGTCGGTCATCAGCGTCTTGGAGTCCGCGACGATGAAGCCGTGCGTGTTGGCCACGCCGCTGCCGTCGAGGATCGCCAGGTCCGTGCCTTGACCGGTGGCCAGGATCACGTGGTCCGCGGCGAGCTTCAGCGGGCGCGCCGTGTCGAACAGGGGGGCGAAGCGGCCGTTCTCGTCGTGGACCTGTTCGCAGAGCTGGAAGGTGACCTCGCCGTCTTCGTCGATGCGCACCGGGCCCCAGCCCGGGTGCAGCTGCACGCCTTCGGCGGCTGCGTTCTCGATCTCGTGCGGGCTGGCGGGCATCTCGCGGCGCTTCTCCAGGGAGACCAGGTCGACGTGCTGCGCGCCTTGCCGCAGCGCCGTCAAGGCGACGTCGATGGCGACGTTCCCTCCGCCCACGACGACGACCCGCGGCCCGACCCGCACCTGATCGCCGCTGCGCACGGACCGCAGGAAGTCGATGCCGCCCAGCACGAAGGGCTGGTGGACACCGTCGATCGGGATGAGGCGCGACTGCTGGGTGCCCAGACCGAGGAACACCGCGTCGTAGCCCTTGCGGAACGTCTCGAGGCTGCCGACCGGGGTGCCGGTGTGGATGGGTACCCCCAGCACCCGGATCTGGTCGAGTTCCTGCTCGAGCAGATCCGGCGGCAGGCGGTAGGCCGGGATGCCGTAGCGCAGCATTCCGCCGGCCTTGTCCTGCGACTCGAAGACCTCGACCTGGTGACCGTAGGTGCGCAGGTAGTAGGCAGCGGCCAGGCCGGACGGCCCGGAGCCGATGATGCCGATGCGCTTGCCGGTGTCAGCGGCCAGCTCCGGCTTGGGGTAGCCGCCCTCGGCCAGGCAGTGCTCGGCTGCCTTGGCCTTCAGCGGCCGGATGAAGACAGCCCCGTTGCTGCCCCGTCTCACGCACGCAGACTCGCACGGCGCGGGACAGACCAGGCCGCAGGTCAGCGGCAGCGGGTTGTCCCGCCTGATGACCTCGATGGTGGACCGGTAGTCGCCGTGGCCCAGGTGGGCGATGAAGCTCGGGATGTCGATGTTGGCCGGACACGTCCCGTGGCACGGCGCCGGCCGGTCCTCCAGGCAGACCCCTTCGGGGCAGGACTCACGCCGGGCGTGCTGCTCCCACTGCTCCCGGTAGTAGCGCAACGAGCTGCCCAGCGGCCAGCTGGCCGCGAGCCCCTGTACCGCGAGCTCGAGCGCCACCTCGTCGAGGGCGGTGAGATGGCCGGCACCACCCCGGCCGAGGGTGATCTCAGTCGCCAGACGCGCAGCGCGGGCCAGCAACGGACGCACCGCTGCCGCGTCGCCGTCGGCGAGGAGCCAATGGCGATAGAGCGCACGTCGGGTCGCTTTGACGACGCACACGCCCTGCGCCATCACCATCAGGGTGGACGGCGCCGGGATGATGCCCGCGGACGACAACGACAGGGGCTCGCAGGACAGGTCCGCCTCCGACAGCGGCAGGAAGCCGCCGAGCCCGTCGTCGAGGACGAGCACAGCGTCGCGACCTTCCACCTCGACACCGCCACCCCAGCCCTCGATCTGGCGCCGCAGTTGCGCGGAACGCGCGAACTCGACCAGGCCGCGCTGCTTCATGCCGCGCCGCAGCGTGAGCAAGGACGCATCCAGACCGGACTCGCCGGCGAACAGCAGGGCCAGCCGGCACCAGGTCTCCGGGGTGTGGATCAGCCGCGACCCGTCGGTCGCGTGCCCCTCCCCCCAGGGGCTGGCCGGGCAGTCGCGCTGGATCTCCACCTGCCGGCGGGGGATCGCGGCCTCGGCGAGCGACCGCATGGCGTCGACAGCGTTGAGCAGGGCCGCCTCACGGCCGGTCAGTTCGCTCGGCAGGCGCAGCTCGACCTTGAGACTGTCCCGCAGTCCGGCCGCGATCAGCACTCCCTCGGCCAGCAGCCACGGGGCGCCATCGAGAACCGCAGCCGTGCCGCGGGCCCGCTCGTCGAAGCCGGTTGCGTCGATGACCAGCGTCGAGGGCCCGCGGCCGCGAAGGAACCGGCGCCAGGCCAGATGGATCGGTTCGCCGGCGCCGCCGGACTCAGCCAGGGCCGACTCCTGCACCTGCTGCAGCCGCTGCACGGGCGTCAGGGACTGCGCCCGGGACAGGCCCGGCAACGCCGCGTCCAGAGTCTGCGCGGGCGGCTCGGCGCCGGCCAGGGCCGCAGCGCCAGCGTCGAGCCACGCTGGCAGCAGCTGAAGCTCGCTCATGGCGAGTCCTCGTCGCTCCCCAGCGGTTCGGCGATGAGCTGGCGGGCGTATCGCTCGCGGCGCGGGTCTGGCACCTCGGTGGCGACGCCGAAGGACAGGCAACCGGTCACGCACGTCGTGACGCAGGCCGGCTGCAGCCCGGCATCGATGCGGTCCATGCAGTAGTCGCACTTGACCACCTTGCGCGTGGCCGGATCCCACTGTGGGGTGCCCCAGGGGCACGCGGCGATGCAGCTCTTGCAGCCGATGCACAGACTGGACTCGACGAAGACGATGCCGTCCTTCTCGCGCTTCTGCATGGCGCCGGTCGGGCAGGCCCGCACGCACCACGGGTCCTCGCAGTGGAAGCAGGGCATGAACACGAACCGCATGCGCGGGTGTCCGCCGACCTCGACCGGGCCGAAGGTGATGATCTTGCACGGGGCCGGTCCGGCCTCGACGTTCTTGTTGGTCTTGCAGTGCACCTCGCAGGCCTGGCAGCCGATGCAGCTCGCTTCGTCGTGGCGAAGGATGTAGTCGCTCATCGGTCGGCTCCTGCCGCCGCAGCGGGCTTGACCTGGACGATGGTTTCGGTCATGGCACAGCCACCACCGGCCGGGTCGAAGTCGTAGAGCTTGCCGTGCTGCAGGCGCTGGTCGGCCACGCCGAACCCGCGGGCGCGGGTGGCGAGCGGCACCGTGGCGCCGTAGCCGTGCAGCATGAACACCGCCTCGGGATGGATCCACGGAGTCACCCGGGCCTTGATCCTTCCGACGTAGCGTCCGCCCCCGTTGACCTCCACCTCCTCGCCGTCGCGGATGCCGAGCGGCCTGGCCCGGTCGGGGTGGATCCACAGCACCTGCTCCGGGGCGACCTCGTGCAGGATCGGGTTGTTCAGGGATTGGCCCTGCGCCAGCGTCGCCGTCTTCGCGAAGAGCAGCACGAAGCGGTCGTCGGTGGGGGGCTCCTTGGGCTGGTACGGCGGCAGGCTGGCCAACCCGGCGCCCGTCAGGGTCTCGCTGTCGATCTCGATCCGCCCCGAGGGGGTCGGGAACCTGAGCTCGTCGCGCGGTGTCAGGGTCGGCGCGTCCGCCAGGGCGACGATCCCCGTCTCGCGCAGCTGGGCGATCGTCACGCCGGTGCCATCGAGCTGGTAGTTCCACAGCTCCTCGATGGTCTCGAAGTCGAGTGCCTCCTTGACCCCCATCCGGCGCAGGATCTCGCGGAAGATCCACCAGGCCGGGCGGCTGTCGAAGCGCGGGGCGATCGCCTGGTCCCGCATGGTGAACACGGGCACTGGGCCGTTCATCTGGCCGAGGATGTTGGCGCGCTCGAGGTAGGTCGACTCGGGGAGGATGACGTCGGCGAACCAGCCCGTCTCCGAGTAGCGCACGTCGATCGAGACGAGCAGCGTGAGCTTGTCCAGCGCACGCTGAGTCGCCTCGGGGTCGGGCAGGCCGGTGAGAGGATCGTGGCGGTAGGCGAAGTAGGCGCCGATGCCGTAGGGCTGCCCCGTCTCCATGGCGGCGAATGCCTGGTGCAGCATGCCGATGGCCGGGTCCCACTGGGGGCGGTCCGCGCCGGCACCGTCCACCCGCGGTTCGACGACCTCGGGCACCCGGTCGGTCAAGTGGTTCAGGCCCTTGCGGCCGTACTGCTCGGGTGACTTACCCAAGACGAAGCCACCCGGGATCTCGATGTTGCCCATCAGCGCGTTCAGGATCAGCGCCGTGCGGCTGACGTAGAACGACTGCTTGTGACGCGCCGACATCCAGCCCGGGTGGAAGATCACGCGTGGCACATCGGCGGCGATCTCTTCGACAAAGCCACGGAGCTGCTCGGCGGGGAGGCCGGTGTGGGCCTCCTGCCACTCCGGGGTCGTGTCCTGGACCGCCTCGCGCAGGGAGTCCATGCCGGAGACGAAACGGGCGACGAAGTCCTGGTCGTACACCCCCTGCTTCAGGATCTCGTGGATGAGCGCGAGGTTGAGCGCGTAGTCGCTGTTCGGGCGGACCTGCCAGTACCGGGTGGCCTTGCTGGCGGTGATGGTGGCGCGCGGATCGATGTAGGTGCAGCGCATCCCGTTCGCCAGTGCAGCCATGAAGGCCTTGGCCTCTTTGACCATGAGGGACTCGAGGACGTTGCGGCCGTACAGGACCAGGTGCTTGGTGTTCTTCAGGTCGAAGATGAGCCCCTCGTGGCCGAAGCCGTAGATCGACCGTGCCGCGTTGTGCGCGTTGCCGGTGCAGCCGGCGTCGTGGTTGAAGTAGTTCGGCGAGCCGAGCGCACGCACGAAGGTCCGGGTCAGGTCGACGAAGGGACCGCCGCGGTCGGATAGCGCAATGCCACAGGGACCGAAGGCCTCGATCGTCTCGTTCAGCTTGTCGGCGATGTAGTCGAGGGCCTCGTCCCAGGACGCCCGCCGCCACTGGCCGCCGCCACGCGGGCCCGTGCGGATGAGCGGCGTCTGCGGCCGCTGGTCGTCGAACTCCAGGGACAGCCCGGCCGCGCCCTTCGCGCACAGGCTGGTGCCGAGGGCCTTGTCATGCGGGTTGCCCTGAAGCCAGGTCACCCGACCGTCCTCGACCGTCACCTCGATCGGGCACCGCACCGCGCACATGCCGCACATGCTGTAGACCGTGCGCCGGCCAGGCCCGCCGACATCGCTCACGTTCGGTGCCACGGTGGAACTCACGGCAGCCTCCTTGCCCGGGTTCGCTCGGCCCTTTGAGCGCCCCGACTGCGGGCTTCATGGGCCGGTGAGACGAGTAGGCGTGCGATTCGATACCGCCCAGGCCTCCCGGCCCGCCACTGGTGCCGAGGGCCGTTCAGCCGCTCTCGACTTCGAACTCCGCCTCGCCCCGCCTCAGCGGCGGGGCGCAGCTGGGTGCTGGTGCGTGTCACCCAGGCCACGCTAGGAGGCGTCCGATCTGCGGCAATCACCCGCACCGGGTGAGATCCGGTGTGTCTGGTCCCGACATCAGCGATCGGCGACCCGATCATTCTCATCCTCCGTCGACCGAGACCCGGCTCACCAGTCTGGTGCGGTCGGCCGGATCGCCTGTCCTGGCTTGAGGGGCAGCTGCCCTCGTCAGTGCGAGAAGGATGAGGGCTGCTCCTGGGTGGGCATCGGGCCGTTCAGCGCGTCGAGCCAGCTGACCGCGGTCTCCAGGTCTCGAAGGAACAGCCCGGCCATGTCGTGGCTGAACCCGTTGCGGACGACAACACGAA
>DATCDE010000086.1 GCA_036510875.1 Actinomycetes bacterium | reverse complement strand
CCGCGACCAGCGCCGGGACCTTCACACCAGCGAACCGGCCGCCCGGCTGGTCGATCCGAACATGCTCGGTGGCCAGCCGCTGCAACCCCACGCGCTCGGCCAGCGCCAGCACCGGCGCCAACCCGGCGCACGACACGAGGTTCGGATCGTCGAACGTGGCGGTGAAGCCGTGACAGACTCGCATCTACCGGGTGCCCTTCCGCTGACTTCGAATCGTTCCTTCGCAAGATCGATTCTGTTGCGGCAGAAGGGCATCTCGGCTCTACGACGCGCGGCTACTCAAACCGAGACGGTGGATCCGGGCTAAGCGCCCCTCGGCGGGCGGTTGGTTCCTGCGAACCCACTGCGACGACCAGGCCCCATCCTCAGGGCAGCGGGAGGCAGAAGTGTTCGGACGAGGCCGGGGTTCTCGATCTGCCCCCCCAGTTCGTACCACCACCACACCAAAGACCACACGGAGCGCCACGGCCGCATCTCCGCCCGCCCCAGTCGTGCAGGTGGCGTTCGAGCCAGCGCGGTTCCGCCGGTCCGTCCTCGTCGCGCTGGGGCTGGTGTCCGGGTGGCTGCTCGCGCTGTGGATGTTCCATGTCGTCGGCCACTTCCTGTTCCTGCTGCTGCTCGCGTGGCTGCTGGCCATCGCCATGGAGCCGGGCATCGCGTGGTTCATGCGCCGGGGCTTGAATCGCGGTCCGGCGACCGCCGTCATCGGGGGCCTCGCGATCATGTCCGTGCTGGTCCTCGCGGCGGTCTTCGGGGCGGAGTTCATCAACCAGCTCACCTCGCTGGTGCGGGGAATCCCGGGCACAGTCACGAGCGTGGTCGACTGGCTCGACCGTACGTTTCACCTGCACCTCGACGCCGCCCAAATCACCTCGAAGCTGCACGTCACGCCCGGACAGGCCGCGAACTGGGCCAGCAGCGTCGCGGGCGGAGTGCTGGGCTGGGCCGGGTCCTTGCTCTCGGTGCTGTTCGACCTGCTCATCGTCGCGGTCTTCATGTTCTACTTCGCCGCCGCAGGACCGAGGCTGGTGGAGTCGATCGCCGTGTGGCTGCCACCAGAAAGGCAGCGCGTTGTCGCCACGATCTCGCAGATCGCCGTGCACAAGACCGGCGGGTACGTCATCTCCAAGATCGAGCTGGCCGCAGTGTCAGCCTTCTTCCACGGGTTGTTGTTCTGGCTCATCGGCGTCCCGGGCTGGCTGCCTCTCGCACTCCTTGTCGGAATAACGGCGCAGTTCATCCCAGTAGTCGGCACCTACATCGGCATCATCATCCCGGTGCTGGTGTCGATCTTCGACAAGCCCCTCAACGCTGTGTGGATCATCGCGTTCGCGGCGGTCTACCAGCAGATCGAGACCTACTTCCTCACCCCACGCATCTCACGCCGGACCATGGACGTCAACCCCGCGATCGCGCTCGCCGCTGTGTTCGCCGGTGCCGCAATCTGGGGGCCGCTCGGAGCGCTCATCGGGATCCCAATCGCCGCGGCAGGTGTCGCAGCCATGGAGACCTACGGCCACCGCTACGAGCTCACCCGCGACCTGGTCGAAACGCCTACTCCCGGGGTCTGACCCGGCCCCGTCGCACGTCCTCGGTCACGACCAAGAACCATGCCGACGGTCTCCCGCCCTGGTGTCCCTCTTCGTGAGACAGCAGCTGGGTTGGCGCAACACCACAGTCGCGACACGGTGCAGCCCACTACTCGGCACACGCGCTCTGCATCCAGGCTGGGCGCTCACCCCACGGGCAGCCCGCCGCGGAGACGATCACTGCGAAAGGGCCAAGCCGTGCTGAGCAGGGCGGACGCCGCCGAGGTCACGACCGCCTGTGAGCTGCTTCGGTTCGCGGGGCAGGTTCGAACAGCTCGACGGCCACCATCGTCGAGAATCCGATGAAGAAGAGGGGCTCGACGAAGGCACCCAGGCGGTCAGTCAGGTAGGCGACGGCGATCAGAGGGTAGGCGACCATCAGCACCACGCCGATCCCTCGCACGATCCAGCCGACCGTGTCGCGTCGGCCAGCAGTCCGTCGCCAAGCCAAGCCGATCGCCACCGACGCCGCGGCGAACTCCACGATGCCCGCGAGCACGTGGACGTAGTGCCGCCTGGGAAGCTGGAAGTGCCACTCGGCCGTACGACACGCGGCGCTGACCCCCTCGGAACACACGTAGGGGAACAGGCCGCCGACGATCCCTGCGACCGCAAACGCGAGCAGCCACCTCCATTCCGGTCGTATGCCCAACGGTCCGTTCCGACCCCGCAACCACAGCGCGACCAGCACGAGGACACCCGCGACCACGTCGAGGTTGCTGAACGCGGCGGCATAGGGATGCCCGACCACCTCCAGGTCACTGAGCAACTCGTTCGAGCTGGACAACCGTCCACCGATCACGGCTGCGACCCACCCGTTGTAGGCGGCCAGACCGACCAGCCCGATGATGCGCGCCGTGACGATCCGCACCGAGCTGATGAGACCTCCCCCTCAGTGCCTGCCCATCCCCACCGAATCAGCCGCTCGGCTGACGCCTCGCCGTCTAGGCTTCCCTATTCGTAAGCCATGACCAGGGTGCGCGCGCTGATCAACATCCCCGGCCGGCTCGCCCGCTCCGCCCGGCACCTGACGCTGCACCTACCCGCCGACTGGCCCTGGGAACGCCCCTGGCAGCAGCTCCTCACCGGCGCCGACCCACCACCCAGCCCCTGACCCACCCACCGTCCGCCAGGACCCGACCGGAGAACCCAGTGAAACAGCCGGACAGACCGGCCGCCCCGCCATGGGCGCACCGCGATCAACAACAACAGTCGGCATCAGCCGCCGACCCCACTATGTCGCTTGCCAGCGTGATGGGACCACCGCGTTGCCAGGAGGATGGGACCACCTGGTCGTGTGAGTGAGCATCACGGTTGGCCTCCTTCGGGGTCAATGGCGGCTCGCCGGTGTGGGTGTCGTTGGCGGTAGGACGGGCCCTCGATGACGAGGGTGTGTGCGCCGGAGGTGAGTCGGTCGACGGCGGACTGGGCCAGCAGCGCGTCGCTCATCAAGGTGAGCCACTCCGACGGTTCCCTGTTCGAGGTCACGATCGTGGATGCGCGGTGGTGCCGGTCGACGACGAGTTCGTAGAAGTCGTTGGTCTCGGTGGCGTCGAGCGGCTTCAGTGCGAAGTCGTCGAGGATGAGCAGGTCGACGCGGGCGAGCTTGCGGAGCTCGGCCTCGAGGGTGTTGTCCAGCCTCGCGCCGCGGAGCCGGGTGAACAGCTTGTCGGCGCGGGCGGCGTGGACGGTCATCCGGCGGCGGATCGCGATGTGTCCCAAGGCGCAGGCCAGATGCGTCTTGCCGACGCCCACGGGCCCCAGGACCAGGGCGCCGTGGCCGGCTTCGGTGAACCGCAGCGTGGCCAGGTCCGCGAGCAGTTCACGGTCGTAGGTCAGGTCATCCAGCTCGTCCCAGGTGTCCAGCCGCATGCTCGGGTCGAGCCCGGCCGCCCGCGAGCGCAGGGTCGCGGAACGGGAGTCGCGGCGGGTGATCTCGTCGGCCAGCACCAGCTGCAGGAACGCGGCGTGGCTCATCTTCTGCTGCCGAGCCAGGACCAGCCGTTCGGGCAGCGTCTGGGTCATCTGGCCGAGCTTGAGCTCCTTCAGGGTGCGGACCAGGTCGGCACCGATCGGGTCCACCGGCCCGCTGCGCGTCCCGGCCGAGGTCGTACTCGAGGTCGTGGTGCTCATCGCTGGCCGCCTTCCTCGCTGCTGTGGTGGCCGCCGCCGGGGATCAGCGTGAGCTGAGCGCTCGTCGACGTCGTCCGCGTGGTTGAGGGACGGGCGTACTCGCCGGGGTCGCGGGCGAACCTGCCGCCTTGGGTGTTGTGGCCGGTGCCGGCGGCGGCGGGCAGCATCGGTTGCTGGGACTCGGTGGCCTTGGCGAGCATCGCGGCGATCTTCGACACCGACACGACGTCGAGGTCCAGTGCCCGGCTGCAGGCCGTCTCAACAGGCTCCGGGCCGTAGCGGGTGACCAGTCCCTGGAGGCGGTAGACGCTGCGCATCCTGGTCCAGGGCAGCGGGTCGTCCAGCAGCCGTTCGGCGTAGATCCCGACGCTGGGCCCGTGCCCAGCGCACAGGGCGATGAGGCGGGTCAGGTCCCGCATCGCGTAGCCGGCCTTGTGCTCGGGCAGGTCGGCCGGGTCGGTGGAACGGCCACCGGGTGGCTGCCGGGGATGGGTCTTCACCAACCGTCCGCCACCGGCTCCAGCGGGGCCACCGACCGAGTAGAGCTTGACCAGCTCGCTGTCGGCGCGGGCGTCGAGGAACCGGCCCAGGTGCGCCTCGGGCACCGAGTAGAGCGCCTTGGCGACCTCGACGTGGAAGTCGCGGTGGACCTTGACCCGGGCGAAGATCGGCTGGTCATAGGGCACCGGCACGGGCAGCAGACAGCCGGCTTCGACCTCGGCGAACATCTCGACGGGGCGACGCTGGGTGGTGCCGTGGATCCGCATCCCGGCCCGAGACGCGCACCACGCCTCGGCTCGGGCTTGGGCATCAGCCAGGTCGGCGAAGGTCTCCCCGGCCCAGAAGTTCCCGCGGACGTAGGGCACCACCCGCTCCACTCGTGGTTTGTCCTGGGGTGAGCGGACCCTCGCGGGGTCGGTGCCGAACCCGACGTGCTGGGAGTAGTCCAGCCAGCCTTGGGAGAACCTCGGGTTGAGGGCGTCGGCCTTCGGCACGACCGGGGTCAGGTTGTCCGGGATGACCACCTTGAACGCGCCGCCGAAGAAGCCCCACGCGGCCTCACATCCGGCGATCACCGTGGTCAGGGTCTGGGAGTAGCTCAACCACACGAACATGTGTCGGCTCAGTACCGCGGTGAAGATCAGCGCGTGGACCTTCCGCCGGCGTCCGGTCTCCGGGTCGAGCAACAGACCCATCTGGGCGAAGTCGAGCTGGCACTCCACCCCCGGATCGCCATCGGCGACCCGGACCGTGGTGCCGCGCCCCGTCCGGAACCCGCACCGCTCCACGGCGAACCGGTGCAGCGTCCGGTAAGGCACCCGCACACCCTGCCGGGCCAGGAGCTCCTCGATCTTCACGACCGACAGCGGCTCGTGCTTCACCCCGTCGTGCTCGCCGCCCGTCACCCACGCACGGATCTGGTCCTCACGCCCGAGCAGGGACTCCCACGCGGCCCCGTGCCCGCCGGGTCGGACCGGGCGGACCGCCTCGACCACCAGCCCGATCAGCTCGTCGGTGACCGCTTCGTCGACCGGCACACCGGCCTCGCGGGACAGCCCCGCCGCCTGCGCCGCCTCGACATACCGGCGGGCGGTCTTGCGGTCCACCCCCGCCCGCTCGGCGACCTTCCGCAGCCCTGACCCTCCCTCAAGCCAAGCCCGCAGCACCTCACGCACCTCGACCACGCTGACCTCCCTGAATCCCACCCGCGCTGACCTCCACGTCGACGGTCATGACGTGAGCAGTCAACGAGCGCATCCCGAGCACCCCCGACAGACGCGCCGCGTGGTCCCATGACTGGCAGAACAGGTGGTCCCATGAAGCTGGCGAAAAACCGCCTACCGCGGTCCCACGCTCATGGCAGGCGACACCACTACTGACCGGTGGATCCGGGCTCAGTCGAGGTGCGCTCACGATCTCCCTGGGCCGCTTATTGAGTGCGTTGAGTGCGAGCACGACTTCGAGCTGCCGCAGACAACGACGCGGCGGCGGGCCGCACGTGCCCCTGGACAGGCAACCTCCGCTGGAGGGGCGGGTCAGGCCGAGTAGGCGCGACCGTTCATAGGGCAGCCCGAGCCGGGATTACAGGGCGGGTGGTTGCACGGGGCGTGCGCCAGGGGCTACGGCCAGCCCGCGGGCGATCCACCCGACCCCTTCGACGCCCTTTTGCGGAGTGGGTGGAAGCCCTGATCCGCTGGCCGGTGGAGGGATAGGGTCGCGCCACCATCCTCGACCGTTCGTGTTCGGAGGCCCCGGTGAATGATCTCGGAATCCTCGCCACCCGTCAGGATCGAGAGCAGGCCCTCTCTGACTATGCGACGTACGTCAACCCGCAGAAGGTGCGGGTCTTACGTACTGCCGGACTCGACCTGATCGAAGGCGAGCGCTCCGGGCCCTGGGTGTGGGACGTCGACGGGCGCAGGTTTCTTGACTGCTTCACTTCGGCCGGCTCGTTCAACGTGGGGCGCCGCCACCCGAAGGTGGTCCAGGCGGCCAGGGAGGCTTTGGACCACCTCGACCACGGCAACTTCTTGCTGTGCTCGGCGCAGAAGGCCGAGCTCGCGCACCGGCTCGCTGACCTCGCTCCCGGTGACTTGGCCTGCACGACGTTCGGCACTGGCGGTGGGGAGGCGGTTGACTTCGCGCTCAAGCTGGCCCGCGGTTCGACCGGCCGGCCCAAGGTGGTGACGACGGTCAACGGCTACCACGGGCACACTGGCTTCGCGTTGTCCGCCGGTGGCCGGGCCGCTTTCCGCGAACCGTTCGAGCCGCTGATCCCGGAGTTCGTGATCGCACCGTATGGCGATGCTGACGCGCTGCGCGCCGAGGTGGACGAAGGCACGGCCGCGGTCATCTTGGAGCCGATCCAGGGTGAGGGTGGCATCGTCGTGCCACCCTCCGGCTACCTCGCCGCCGCGCGGGAGATCTGCGACGCAGCCGGTACCAAGCTCATCCTGGACGAGATCCAGACCGGGTTCGGGCGCACCGGCCGTTGGTTCGCCAGCGAGCATGAGGGTGTCGTGCCGGACATCATGACGGTCGCCAAGTCGTTGGGAGGGTCGCTGGCCGCGATCAGCGCCACCATCTATACCGCAGAGCTGAGCGAGTTCCTGATCCCGCACCCGTTCATCCACCTATCCACGTTCGGTGGTTCCGACCTGGCCTGCGCGATTGCCCTCGCGACGATCGAGGTGATCGAACAGGAGGGCCTGGTCGCAAACGCCGCCGCCATGGGCGCGCGGCTGCACGCCGGTCTGGCGGACCTGGCCGCGGCGCACCCCGAGGTGATCGCCGAGACCCGGGGCCGTGGCCTGATGGCCGGGCTGAAGTACCGCGAGGACTCCCACGGCCCGCGGATGTCCTACCAGCTCAGCCGGCATGGCGTGCTGGCGCTGTACTCCGGCAACGAGCCGAGCGTGATGCGGCTGATGCCGTCCCTCGTCGTCAGCCCCGCGGAGGTCGACTTCCTGCTGGCCGCCCTCGACGCGGCGGTCCGCGACATGGAGGCTGGCGGGGGGCCTGCCGATGAGGAGCCCACGCGAGTACGCCGCCGTCCGCAGCGAAGCGTCACCGGTAATTGACCGTCTACCACTGCTCGAGGGACCGCATGGCCACCTGGGAAGAACTGCAGGAAGCACTCGCCGACTACACGGTGAGCTGCAACACCAACGAACGGCTGCGCAAGATGCAGCGGGACTGGACCCGGGTGCTGCACTTCGTGTGCTCCGACACCGGTGTCCAGTTCGGGATGGACGTGCGGGCCGGCGAGATCGTCAGCACGCAAGCTGGTCATGTCGGTGTGCCCGACATCGTCGTGACGACGGACTCAGAGACGTTCTGCGACATGTTCTGGGGGGACCTGAACCCCATGCCGCGGTACCTGCGCGGGGAGATCCAGGTCCGCGGTTCGCAGGAGGACATCATGCGGATCGACGCGATCAGTTACGTGATCTGGCCGGACGTGTGAGCACCGGCGTTTCGACGGCGGGCGGCCCGCCGCTAACCCCGACGGGCCAGCCACCCGCCCTGCGCCGCTCGATCGGTGCGGTGACGGCCACCGCCACTTCGGCCGGACTGGCGTTCGCCGCGATCAACTTCCTCGGCATCGTGTCCATCGGCACCTACGCCGCAGGGGCCAGCAGCTGGCTGGCGATCCTGGTTGGTGGCGGGATCGCCCTCGTCGTGGCCGGCGTGTTCAGCGAGCTCAACAGCATGTGGCCTACCGCTGCAGGGGTCCGGCTCTACGTCGCCGGCGCTTTCGGCGTGCGCTTCGCGCTCATCGCGACCTTCACCTACATGAGCACCGTGATCTTGGTCATCGCCGCTGACGCGTTCCTCATCGGCGCGGCGATCCAGCACATGCTCGGTGAGCCGCCGGTGCTGGCCTACCTGTGGATCCTGGTGCTGCTCGCCCTCGCCACCGTCCTCAACCTGCGCGGTGTCCGGCTGGCGGGGCGGGTGCAGAGCATCGTCACGTACACCGTGCTGGCCTCCACCGTGGTCGTCTCGATCGCCGCGCTGGTCCACCCGGGGATGGCGTTCACGGCTCCGTTCGCACTGTTCGGCGCCGGCCCACTGAGTGGCTTCCAGGCCATCGCATTCGGACTCTTCCTGTTCGCGGCGTTCGAATGGGTGACGACAACCGCGGAGGAGGCCCGCACCCCCAAGGTCATCACCCGCGGACTGTTCATCGCACCGGCGCTGATCTGGCTGACCGCCACGATGTTCTCCTTGGGCCTGGACCATCTGGTGCCCAAGAACGCCGCTCACGGCAGCCCCTACCCGCAGCTGCTACTCGGTCAGGCCGCGCTCGGACGGCTCGGTGAGATCTGGATGCTTGCGGTCACCGTGCTGACCGCCATCAACACCTTCAACGGCGGCTTCCTCGTGGCGTCTCGTTTCGTCTACGCCGCGGCCCGGGAGAACAACCTGCCGCGCCCGTTCGCGCGATTGAACCTACGCGCGGTGCCGTGGCTGTCCGTGCTCGTGCTGGCAGCCGCGTCCGCCGTGGTCGGGGCCCTGGTGTTCGCCACCGGCCAGTGGCTGCTACTCGTCGCGGTCGGCGCCGCGCTGGAGGCCGCCGTGTTCGCGATCGCCTCGGCGGCACTGCTGAAGCTCCGTCGCAGGGATACCCCGCCGCGGGGGTTCCGGCTGCGCGCGGCACCCGTACTGGCCGGCGGCGGGACCGTGCTGTTCGCCGGCCTGGCGATGGCCTCCGGTTTGTCCGACCCCCAAGATCCGACCAGGTTCTCACCAGTCCCGGCCCTGGTGGTGATCGCCCTGGGGGTGGTCTCGACCGCCTACGTCGTCTGGGTCGTGCCGCGGCTGCAGCGGGCGGCCGCGGCCCGCCGGGTCGCCGCCCGGGCGACCGGCGAACCGACCCGACGGCGCCCGCCCCGACCGCCGGCCACGGAGCCAACCACTACAGCTCCCGACCCGTCCGGGCCGGCCGCCACTGGTTAGGGCGGCGCAACACCCCCGGCGTCGCTCTCTTGGCGATCCCGGGGTTCGTCGTCGCCATCGTTTGCGACGGCCGGACGCCGCTCGAGGGTCACGCGTAGTGTCAGCCTTACCTACGTCTGCGCCACGCGACAGCGGCTTTCGGCACGGGCGGGTGGGCCGCAGACCCCGTGAGCGTGGAGGTGGCCATGACTCTTCCCTCGGGCTTCGACCCGGTTAGGGCCTACCGGACGATGGTGCGGATGCGCCTAGTGGACGAGGCGTTGGCGCAGGCCTGGGCCGACGGGCTGGTGCCCGGCGAGTACCACAGTGGGATCGGCGAGGAAGGCATCAACACCGGCGTCCTGGCGCATCTGAGCGGCCGTGACTCGATGGCGCTGGACCACCGGAACACCGCTCCCCTGGTCGGCCGGGGCACCGACATCAAGGCGATCATGATCGAGGTGCTGGGCTCGGAGGACGGGCTAAACCGGGGCCACGCCGGGCACATGCACCTGATGGATCCGGACCTGCCCGCTGCTGCCGACGGGATCGTGGGGACCAGCGGCCCGCTGGCCGTGGGGCACGCGATCGCGCACGCGCGGCTACGGCCCGGCCGGGTCGCTGTCGCCTTTCACGGCGAGGCGGCGGCGAACCAGGGGATGCTCATGGAGGCGTACAACCTGGCGGCCGCCTGGACGCTGCCCGTTGTGTTCGTGTGCAAGGACAACAAGTGGTCCATCACCACTTACACGACGGAGATGACCGGCGGGGACCTCGCAGGCCGGGCCCGCTCCTTCGGGCTGGCCGTGGAGAGCGCCGACGGGGGCAGGGTCGAGGACGTCTCCCGGGTGGCCGGGGTCCTGGTCGCGCGGGCCCGCAAGGGCCACGGCCCGGGCTTCCTCCACGTCACCTGCCACCGGCCGGGCGGCCACTTCGAGGGAGACCCGATCCTGCGGCTGCTGAAGGACCCAGCCGGCCAGGCCAAGGAGCTGGGTCCGTCGATGATCGAGGCCGCACGAGCGGACACTGGTGGAAGCCGCGCCGACCGGCTTGCGGCGGCCAAGGTCCTCAGCCTGCGCGGCGCGCGGGCTGCCCGGGACTACACGCTGCGGGCCCGGCTGGACCCGCTGCGCCACGGACGGCGGCTGCTCGACGACGCCACTGCCGACCGCATCGAGGAGCAGGAGCGCGCGGCGGTCCAGCGGGCCATCACGCAGGCACGCGCGGCCATCAGCTCCCGACCGACGTTCGGCGTGGCCCGGGGCGGTGCCCGATGACCGTCATGAGGTACGGGCAGGCCGTCGACTTCGGCCTGGGCGAGGCGATGGCCGCAGACGACCGGATCCTCACCTGGGGGGAGGACGTCCAGCTCATCCACCGCGACCTGCTCGCCCGGTTCGGGCCGGACCGGGTGCGGGACACCCCGATCAGCGAGGCGGCCTTCCTCTATGCAGGTATCGGTGCCGCCATGGCCGGCCTGCGTCCCGTCGTCGAGATTATGCTCGTCGACTTCCTGGCGGTCGGCTGGTCCGGCCTGGTGAACGCGGCCTCGAAGTTCCGGGACTTCTCCGGCGGCCGCTGGCAGGTGCCGCTCGTCGTCCGCGCCGGCTGCGGCGGCTGGTACACCGACGGCGGGCAGCACTCGCAGACCCTGTGGGGCCAGATCTCCGCCTACCCGAACATCCACGTGGTCTGCCCCTCCACCCCCGCCGACGCCGCCCGGCT
Source organism: Actinomycetes bacterium (assembly GCA_036510875.1). NCBI lineage: Bacteria > Bacillati > Actinomycetota > Actinomycetes > Actinomycetes bacterium. Next base: position 11,544 of record DATCDE010000086.1, on the reverse strand, counting down.
CATGCTGACCGCGGTGCGCTCCGACGAGGTCGTGGTGTTCCTGGAGCACCAGCTGCTGTCCGAGCAGTGGCTGGACTACCTGGGTGGCGCCAGCCGACCCACCGTCGACTTCAGCCAGCTCGTGCCGGCGGACGGCGCCGAGGGGGAGGTCCCCGTGCCGCTGACGCCGCTGCCGATCGGCCAGGCTGCGCTGCGCCGCGAGGGGTCCGACGTGGCCCTGGTCAGCGTCGGCGTCGGGGTGCACCGTTGCCTGCAGGCCGCCGAGGTGCTGGCCGGCTCGGGGATCGAGGCCTCGGTGCTCGACCTGCGCTGGGTGTCCCCGCTGGACGCCGACGCCGTGCTGGAACAGGCCCGCGCGGCGGGGCGGGTCGTCGTCGTCGACGAGGACTACGTCCGCGGTGGGCTCAGCGGCGAGATCGCCGCGCTGCTGCTGGAGGCCGGGATTCCGGCCCGCTACGCGCGGGTCGCCGTCGAGGGGACGCTCCCGTTCGCCCCGCACCTGGAGTACGCGGCGCTGCCGAACGCCGAGCGCATCGTCACCGCCGTCAAGGTCCTCAAGTGAGGCGCGCAGGTGGTCGGTATTGGCCCGTGAACGGAGCACAGCCATGACCGAGGTGCCGCTCAACCAGATCGCTCTCAGCGTCGCGGACGTGCAGCGGTCCCAGCGCTGGTACCGCGATGTGTTCGGCTACCAGGAGTCCGGCGGGACGAACATGTTCATCCCGCTGCTCGGCTCGGACAAGGTACAGGGCCTGCCGCAGGCGACGAGCACGTGCTGGTGGCTGATGGACCAGCAGGAGTTCTTCCAGCTCGAGCTGTTCCAGTTCAGCAAGCCCACGGCCCAGCCGCTGCCCGCCGACTGGCGGCCCTGCGACATCGGCTACACCACCATCGGTATCCACGTCGCCGACTTCGACGCCACCCTGAAGCGGCTGGCCCGACGGCGCACCCCGCTGCTCAGCGACCCGATCGGCGAGCCGGGGACGCGGCGGGTCTGCGTTCGCGACCCCGACGGCGTGCTCCTGGAGGCCATGGAGGACGACCCCCGCTCCGGTGACCCACGGGCCCGTCCGTACGCCGACGTTCCGGTGGTCACCCGGTTCGTCACGCTGTCGGTGCCTGACCTGGAGCGGGCCCGCCGGACCTGGAGCCAGGTGCTGGGCCTGCCCGAGGTCACCGACGTCCGGCTGCACGGGCCCGAGCACGAGGCGCTGTGGGGGCTGGCCGGCGCAACCCGGGAGTCATTCGTGCTGCGCGCCGGGGACGTGTTCATCGAGGTCGTGCGCTACCTCGACCCGGTCGGCGCGCCGTGGCCGCCGGGCTACCGGATCAGCGACCACGGGCTGCTCAACATCGCCCTCGGCCTGCCCACCTACGACGCCGTCACGTCACTGGTCGCCCGGTGCGAGGCGGCCGGGATCCCGCCCAACGCCCCGCCACCGGCAACGATCAAACCGGTGTGGTCGTGCTCCTACGTCAACGACCCCATGGGCTTCAGCATCGAGCTGCTCTACCACTCGCGGCCCGGGAAGAAGCTGCCGGTCAACCCCTTCAACCTGCTCGAGCTCGGCTTCGTGCCCCGGCCAGCACCGATCCTCAGGGCCAGTGCCAGGGAGATCGTGGGCGCCCCACCGGAACGGGTCTGGCAGCTGCTCGTCGACCACGAGCGGATGCCGACGTGGTCGCCGTTCAGGGAGTGCCAGGTACTCAGTCGGCCCGCGGACGGCGGCGAGGTCGGCACGGTCCGTCGGCTGTCCGGCGGCCCGGCCGGGCTCAGCCTCACCGAGCTCGTCGTCGCCGCCGAAGAGCCCTACCGGTTCGAGTACACCGCCGATGGGGCGCCCGGCCGACGCTCCTACCACGGCTTCGTGACGCTAGAGCCGCTGCCCGGCGGCGGCACCGAGCTGACCTGGGAGGGGCAGTTCTGGGCCCGGCTCCCCGGCACCCGGGCCGCCACGGCCACGCTGCTGCGCACCCTGGTGCGCGGCCTGGCCACCGCCGCCGAGCAACCCGTCCTCTCTCACTGACCCGTCACCCCCGAACAGGAGCGACCGTCATGCGCGCCGTCCTCGCTGAGCTCACGCCCCAGCGCTACGTCCTCACCGCCGCGGCCCAGAAGCTGCCCCAGGGCCGGGGCAAGCACGTCGGGTGGGGACGAGGCGGCCTGCTGCGGCTGGTCGAGGATGAGCCCACCCCGACGCTGCCCGACGCGCCCGGCTGGGTCCGGCTGCGCCCCGAGCTGTCGTCGATCTGCGGCTCGGACGTCGGCCTGGCGCACGCCAAGCTGTCGATGCTGCTCGCTGCGTTCTACGGCGACACCGAGCAGATCCCCGGCCATGAGATCGTCGCCGTCGTCGACGAGGTCGGCCCCCGCGGCACCCGGGTCAAGGAGGGCGACCGGGTCGCCGTCGACGTCGTCATCAGCTGCGCCCAGCGCGGGTTCGACCCGGTGTGCCGCAACTGCGCCGCCGGCATGCCGAACGTCTGCGAACGGTTCGACCAGCCCGGGGTCACCGGTTGCTCCAGCGTTTCGCTCGGGTTCACGCGGGCGCTCGGTGGCGGCTGGGCCGAGCAGGTGCTGGCGCACGAGTCCCAGCTCCTCCCGGTCGGCGGCATGCCGTCGCGGCGGGCGGTGCTGATCGAGCCGGCGTCCATCACGTTGCGCGCCGCGCTGCACTGGCCCGGCCAAGGAGAGCGGGCTGTGGTCATCGGCCCCGGCGCGATCGGGCTGCTCACCACCGCGGCGCTGCGCCGACTGCACCCCGACCTGAACATCTCGGTGGTCAGCCCCGGCACGTTCGGGGCGGAGTGGGCGCTCAAGGTCGGTGCGGACCGGACCCTGCCGGTGGGGGCGGGCGCGGTCGAGGCGCTCGCAGCGCAGGACGGCGGCCGGCTGCTGCGGCCCCGCACAGCCAAAACGCCGATCCTCGAGCGGGGTGTCGACCTCGTCGTCGACTGCGTCGGGTCCTCCGACACCATCGACATGGCGCTGCACCTGCTGCGACCGAAGGGGATGCTGGTGCTCGCCGGCACGGCGTCCAGGCAGCAGGTCGACTGGTCGCTGGTGTGGAAGCGCGAGCTCACCGTCCAGGGCACGACGGACCCGGGCCCGGAGCCGAGGCTGGGCGGCCGCCGCACGCACGAGCAGGCGCTCGAGTGGCTCGCCGACCCCGCGTACCCCGTGGACGGCATGGTGACCCACGTATACGACTTGGGCGAGTGGAAGACCGCCCTGGAGACGGCGTCGCAGGGCCCCGACGCTGGAGCCGTCCGTGTCGCGATGCGCCCCAACCCCGACCTGCCGCTGGTCGAGTCCTGAGATGCGGGCGGCACGTCAGGGTGGGCGCTCTTGACTGGTGCGGACGCTTCTAGAGGACACTGGGCAACCAGCAAGGCGTGGGCTGTTGTCGGCCTCGAAAGTTGGGGGGTCATGGAAAGCGACTCGTCCGATCAGGTGATCAACGTCGGCTGCGCGCCCCAGGGCTTCGACGGCGATCTGTCCCGGCTTGACGGGGCGACCTCGTGATGAGCGGGTCGCTGACCGGCGGCGCGCTGCCGGGTCGCGCGCCGGTCGACGGCGCGTCGCGCCAGTTCGTACTCGCGGCCCTCGCTCTGGGCGCGGTGTTGGACGTCGCCTACTGGGTGCTGTGGTTCGCGTCACGCAACGTCGTCGCGAGCGACACGACGCAGGGCTACTACGACTTCGAGCAGGCCTTCCCGCTCGCCGATCTTTGGCTGCTGGTCTGCCTGGTCGCGGCGTTCGTCGTCCTCGTCAGGCGCAGCCACTGGGCGTTGTTTTGGCTTCTGGTCGGAGGCGGGGCGGGCGTCTACCTCGGGTGTATGGACACGCTGTACGACGTGGAACACAGCATCTGGGGCAAGGGTGCCGGAGGGACCATCGAGTTGGGCATTGTGATCACCACGCTCGTATTCGGTGTCAGCCTGCTGCGCTGGTCTTGGCGTCGACGCCACACCCTGCTTGATGGTCACTGAGCTCAGGCTCAGCTCCGAAGTCGCGGCCCCGGGATGGGCGCCACTCCGCCCTGTGCGCCGCGACGAGCCGGGCTCAGGACCCCTTGCGGTCAGCGGGTGTCTCGCAGCCAGCTCAGTCCGACGAGCGGCAGCACCAGGGGCACGAACCCGTAGCCGCTGCCGAAGCCCGTCCAGACGGTGGCGTCGGGGAAGACGTCGGGGAACAGCCCGCTCGCGGTGCCCACGACGAGCACCCCAACCAGCTCGACGCTGATCGCCACCGTGGCCACACGACGGGAGGTCCGATCCCCGCGAGCCAGCGAGACCGTGGCGACGACGTGATGATCGCGGAGAACGCGGAGAACGCGGTCAGCAGGTAGGCCAGCGGCGCCTCGGAGAACAGAGTGGCGAGCTGGACCGCCGAGCGGGCCGTCGCGGCGAGGGCGAACAGCCCGTAGACCGCCACCGGCACTCGGCCAAAGCCCTGGCCGGCCGGGGCAGGTGTCGACCCCGAGGCCGACATCTTCGGCATGCTCGTCGTGTGTACGGGGAACGTCTGCCGCAGCTCGGCCACCGAGTGGCTGCTGCTGAAGAACCTGGAGAGTGCCCCCCCGTGGACGTTCGCGCTGGGCAGCTCGGGCGCGGCGGCCCTGGTCGGCCAGCCGATCCACCCGCTCGCCTGCACGCGCTGGCGCCAGCGGGGTGGACGCGGGCCGGCAGTCGCCCGCAACGTGACGAGTCTTAGCTGGCCCTGGCCGACCTGGTGCTGACCACCCGGCCGCCACTTCCCTCGATGACATGGACTCCTCCCACACGAGGTGTTGTCCGCCAAATCGGGGGGAGGCCCAAGCGCCGTGCTCCGGGTGGGGTCAAGCATCGTTCGCTCTCGCCCTTGCGGGGATCCGGGGCGCTGCGAACATGGCCCACCCGTCCGGTCGACGCCGCCCGCGCCAAGGCCGCCCCCGCACAGGGAACGCCAGGACCGGCCCCGCTCCATGATGAATGCCGATCAAGGGCCCTTGTCTCTCGATTACGACGAAAGTCTCAGATGCCCCTTAGTCCGCTCCAACGTTCGCCAGTCACCGTGTAGACGTGTGGCGGATCCACCGCCGGGAGGAGTCCTTCATGAGCAAACGTTCGATAGCGATCCTGGCCGCCGGGGTGACCGCTGGCGGGGTGATCGGCCTGGCCCTCGGGCTAACCAACGTGGCGGGGGCCGCGACCACCACCCCCAGCACGCCGAGCACCTCGACATCGCCGAACACCACCTTCAAGTCCAACGAGGACCCCACCCACGAGGCCGGCGAGTCCGCTGCCCGGGAAGCCGCAGAGAACTCCGGTCAGGCGTTCGGGCCCGGCCCCGGTGGCCACTTCAACGAGGACCCCACCCACGAAGCAGGGGAGTCAGCGGCCCGCGAGGCCCAGGAGAACGCGGCCCAGTCCGGCACGTCGCAAAGTGGCCAGCCCAGCACAGGGTCAGGCACGACCGCACAAAGCGGGTACACGGCCACGTTCTAGCGGACCCGGCACCAGCCAGTTGGGGACCAATGGAAGCCGCGTAGTCCTACCGCCCCGCCGCCCCCTTCCGGGGGCAGCGGGGTCTTGCCATGCCTCGCGGCGGATCGATCACCTCGGGTCGCGACTTGGGCGCAGATCGGCGAGGTCACAAGGGTCGGTACCAGTGGGTGAGACGGTGCAGTCCCCAGTCCGGTCGATGTGCGTATTCGGGCTGGTCGTGGCCCTCTGGCCATCGGCTGCGTCCGGTCGATCTAGCTTCGTCGCCTCGTGAGCCCTCGGATCGGCCATCGGGTCGCGATCAGCCAGGCGGTGGTCCCGGCGAGCACGCCGATCGCCGCACCGTCGACCACGTCCATGGGCCAGTGGGCTCCGATGTAGACCCTGTTGCACGCCACCAGAACGGCGAACACCACGCCCACGAGTCGTTGAGGTCTCAGCCCCGGGCTGCGTAGCCAGCCACGCCGACACGGCGATCACGACCAGCGACAGACCCCCGAGTACCACAGTGACGAACGGTCCGGGTGGTCTCGGCCTGGCTGGGGCGAGACCCGCGTCAGCCATCGCTGGGCTGTCCCCCTCCAGCGTCATGCGCCTGAACGTACGCGCCCGATCTGCAAGGCCATCCGACGCGACGATGGCCTCGCACCTGAAGAGCCCGAGCCGAGTCCGGCCTAACGGCTCTGAGTGGCCCATCCAGCCGCCACACATCCATGAGTCCTGGGTGAACGTTCACCGCCAGGACCCGACCGCCTGGGCGCGACGTCACTGTGCGGCTGTCGCGTATCACCAAGGCCAGCGATTGACACCGGCGAGAACCTCGAGCAGCCTTTGTCCCCTTGTCGACAGAGTGGACCCCAGGACGTGCCGATGTTGTGGCCGGCTGTCGTGGTCAATCGGGCAGTTGGGCGCGGTCTTGCCTGGGGTCAGGTCAGCGGGCAGCGATCAGCCGGCGTCGCAGGCGTGTGACCCGGACGGTGGACGGGCGTGGACCGATCGACCCTGTCCCTGGGGTGCGGGTCGGATCATCCTCGAGGGGAGGCGGGGGTTGGAGGCTGGTTCAGGGTGACGAATCCGGCCGAGGTGCACGGCGCCGTCGACGGCCGCGGCGGCTCTGTGGTGGATGCGTCCGAGCCGCTGCGGTTGCTGTTGCGTGACCTGCGCTCGCATCCGCATGGTCTGAGATCGCGGGAGGCGGCGCGCCGACTGGTCGCCTATGGCCCGAACGAGCTGCGCCGAACGGCCCACCGAAACCCGGTTCGTGAGTTCGCCGAGCAGTTGGTCCATCCGCTGGCCCTGCTGTTGTGGGTGGCGGCGGGGTTGTCGTTGGTGACCCGCACCCCGCTCTTGGCCGGCGCGATCGTGCTGGTGATCTTGTTGAATGCGGTGTTCGCGTTCGTCCAGGAGCGGCAGACCGAGCGGGCGGTGGAGGCGTTGAGCCAGTACCTGCCGCAACAGGTGGTGGCGCTGCGGGACGACCGGCCGGTGGAGATCCCGGCCAGCGAGCTCGTGCCCGGTGACGTGATGGTGCTCAGTGAGGGCAACCGGGTCTGCGCCGACGGCCGGCTGCTGGACGGCTCCTTGGAGGTGGACACCTCCACACTGACCGGGGAGTCGCTGCCGCTGTTCCGGTCCGCGACAGCGAGTGACCCGGGGGTGCCGGCGCTGCAGTCCCCGAACCTGGTGTTCAGCGGCACCACCTGTTTGGGTGGGTCGGCCACGGCGCTGGTGGTGCGCACCGGGATGCAGACCGAGCTGGGCCGCATCGCGGCGCTGACCCAGCTGGTAGTGCGCGAACCGAGCCCGCTGGAGCTGCAGGTGCGCCGGGTGGCCTGGCTGATCGCCTTGGTGGCGGTGGTCGTGGCGGCCGCGTTCATCCCCCTCGGCGCGCTGGTGGCGGGCCTGTCGCTGACCGACTCGATCAACTTCGCGATCGGGTTGATCGTTGCCAACGTGCCCGAGGGTCTGCTGCCGACGATCACGCTGGCGCTGGCGGTAGGGGTGCGTGAGCTGGCCCGGCGGGGCGCGCTGGTGAAGAAGCTCTCCGCGGTGGAGACCCTGGGCTCGACCAGTGTGATCTGCAGTGACAAGACCGGCACGCTGACCGAGAACCGGATGCGTGCGGTCTTGGCGTGGACGGTGGCCGGCGAGGTCGCCCCGATCGCCGCCACCGGCCCGGCCTCCGCGACCAGCAGGCTGGGGCGGCTGGGCGAGGTGATGTCGCGGTGCAACACCGCCGAGCTGGACGCCACCCGGCCCGGCCTCGGGACTGGGGACCCCACCGAGGTGGCGCTGCTGATGGCCGCCGCCGACCTTGGCGCGGAGGTCGACCTGCGCCGTCGGACCGCCCGCCGGGTGGGCCTGTTCCACTTCGACCCGGCGCTGCGGCTGATGACCAGCGTGGACCGGGAGACCCGCGGCACCGTCGCGCACACCAAGGGCGCACCGGAGGAGGTCCTGGCCCGCTGTACCGAGCTGCTGGACGCAAACGGGGAAACCCCCCCGCTGGACCCGGACCGGCGGGCCGAGCTACTGGCCATCATGAGCGACTACGCCGCCCGCGGGCTGCGGCTGCTCGCCGCCGCCGACCGGCTCCTGGACACCGGCCCGGTGCCGCAGCAGCGGGACGCGGTGGAGCAGGGGCTGACGTTCCTCGGGGTTGTCGCGTTGTTCGACCCGCCCCGGCCGGAGGTCCGCCCTGCGATCGAGGCGTGCCACACCGCCGGGATCCGGGTCCTGGTCATCACCGGCGACCACCGGCTCACCGCCGGGGAGATCGCCCGCCAGGTCGGCATCGGCTCCGACCCGCCCGTCGCCCTCAACGCCAGCGAACTGGACACCATGTCCGACGCCGGCCTGGACCGGCTGCTCGCCGGCGGCGAGGAACTGATCCTGGCCCGCAGCTCACCGCACACCAAGATGCGGGTCGCCGACGCCCTGCAGGCCGCAGGGCACGTCGTGGCGATGACCGGCGACGGTGTCAACGACGCGCCCGCACTGCGTCGGGCGGACATCGGCATCGCGATGGGCCAAAACGGCACCGACGTGGCCCGCGAGGCGGCCACTATGGTGCTCACCGACGACAACTTCCACACCATCGTGGTCGCTATCGAGGCCGGCCGGCGGGTCTACGACAACGTACGCAAGTTCATCCTCTACATCTTCGCCCACGCCACCCCTGAGGTCGTCCCGTTCCTGGTCTTCGCGCTGTCCGGCGGCCGGGTGCCGCTGCCGCTGACTGTGCTGCAGATCCTCGCCATCGACATCGGCACCGAGACGCTGCCCGCCCTCGCCCTGGGACGCGAACCCGCCGAACCCGGCATCATGAACCGACCCCCCCGCCCCCGCAGCGAGAACATCATCACCGGCCAGCTCCTGGTGCGGGCCTGGGCGCTGCTCGGCGGCGTGTCCGCCGCCCTCGTCGTCGCCGCGTACTTCTGGGTCCTGCACGATGGCGGCTGGACCCCCGCCGCTGACGTCTCGGCTGGCAGCCCCTTGCACTACACCTACCTGCAGGCCACCACCATGACCTTCCTGTCCATCGTCGCCTGCCAAGTCGGAACCGCGTTCGCCGCCCGCACCGACCACGCTTCCCTGCGCCAAATCGGCGTGTTCACCAACCCGCTACTGCTGGAAGGCATCGCCTTCGAACTGCTCTTCGCCGCCGCCATCGTCACCCTGCCCGGCATCAGCACCGCCATGGGCATGGCCCTCCCGCCAGCCAAACAGCTCGCCGCCCTCCCCGCCTTCGCCCTGATCGTCTGGGGCGTCGACGAGACCGCCCGCGCCCTCAAACGCCGCCGGCGACCCACAACAGGCCCGACCGAGGCCGCCGCCGACATCAACGCGGCTTAGTTGGCCGGAACGCGCCGCGACGCCGCTGCGTCAAAACAGGGCTTACCCGGATCGAATCGGAGGGCACCTTGGACGCATCGGTGAACGGGCGTCGGCGAGGTCCTCGCCTGAGGCCACGTCGGCCGATATGCGCGCGGGGTTGGGCCGGGGACGTACTCGTGGGCTTGGCTGTTGTGGCGCTGGTCAGTGCGTGTGGGACGCGGTTAGCGGTGGGGCCGACTTCCTCGGCGCCGCCGGCGCTGAGTCTGGCCGACCGTGCTGGGTTACCGTCAGCGGCTGGTGATTCCGTGGCCAACACGCCGGGCGGGCCTGCCGGGCGGTGTCGGTGGCTGGGTGCTGGCCGGCGCGCTGCCTGACCAGCCGCGTCAAGCGCCGGTGTGGCGCTGGGACGGGGGCCCGGCCAGCACCAGCGAGGTCACCCGGCTGGCCCGAGTGCTGGGCCTGGCGGGCAACCAGTCTCGCCACTCCCACGGCTGGCTGTTGTCCGCGTCGGGCGGGGAGCTGTGGGTCCGCGACGGGGACGGTCACCCGTGGGCGTTTGCCCGCAGCGACGTGCGGGCCTGCCCGCCGTTCGGCCTGGACATCGACCATCTGGGCGCGGTCGCCGCGGTGGGCTGCGCGGTGGCCACGGCGCCGGGTCCGCCCAGCCCGGCCCCCGGCCCGGACGCTGCGACCGCACGGACGGCCGCCGCGCCGCTGCTCGCCGCGCTCGGGGTGAGCGGACCAGGCCAGGTCAGCGTCGGCTCGCCCTGGTCCACGCTGTCCGTCGCCCCCGCGGTCGGTGGGCTGCCCACCTCGGGGGACGACACCACCGTCATTGTCGACGCCGCTGGCGTCCGGGCCGCCACTGGTCGACTGCACACACCGCGGGCCTCCGACAGCTACCCACTGCGCAGCGCCCGGGACGCCTTCACCGTCCTGGCGAACGAGCCTCGCCCGATGATCGCCCAGTACTGTGGTCCCCTCCCCGGGTCGGGGGCACCGGAAGAGGGCAGGAGCAGCAGCGGCCCGACACTAGTCCCATCCACCCAGCCGATTCCGCCCACGACGCCGGGGTCACCCCCAGCCGCAGCGCCGACACGGGTGTGCCGCACCCCGCAGCCGTCCCGGGTCACCGGCGCCCAGCTCGGGCTGATCCTCAGCTACGACGCCAGCCACGGGGGCTCCGACGTGCTCGTCCCGGCCTGGCTCTTCGCCGTCGCCGGAACCAACGAACCTGTGCCGGTCATCGCCATCGCCCCCACCTACCTGGCGGCCCCGACCACCGGTCCATCCACAGCGTCGAGCTCGCCCGGCGCCCAAAGCGGCGCGTCCACGGGGTCAACCGGCGGGGCGCCAGCTCCCATGCCGGGGCGCCCGCCCCGGCCGCCAGCGGCTCTGCCCGGTAGCACCCGGCAAGGGCTTGACCCGCTCCTACCCCGCAGGTAGAGGGCTCGTCTTACGGCACCTCACTGAGGAGACCTCCCCCGCCGGTGCTGCTGCGCCACACCAAGAACGCGGACGAGGCGTTCGTCGGCGGGGCGTGGCGCCCGACCAAGGCCATCATGGACTGGCAGGCCGGGCGCGACGACTCGGTGGAGCCGGTCAGCGGGGAACTGGCTCGCGCATCCGCCCCGGAAGCCTTCGCGGACTGAACTGCCGATTCGCGCGGGCGTCCGCCTGCCTCGATGAGATGAGATCGCCCTCGGGCGTTTGGACCACGACCAGCCCCCGACCGTTCGCCCGAGATCGGGTGAGGCAGGTATCCGGCGCCAATACCGTGAGTCGCATGGCATCTGTGAGGGTCGTCTTCACCGGCGACCCCAGCTTCGCTTCTGTGCTTGCCGCCCGTATCGAGGCCGAGGGCGGCAAGGTCTCGTGGGGGCAGCCCCATGAGACCCGCGACGGAGTGGACGCGGCCCTGCAAGACGTGGTCGTGGCCCTTATCGTCGCCGGCGTCGCGTCGAGCAGCAAGGCAGCAGCCAGGACCGCGGCGAGGGCCGGCCTCGCCAAGTTCCATGAGACACATCCCGGCCCGGGAAGCGCCGTCATCCTGCACGGTGGGGAGGACGACAGACTCGACTAGTACTACAGCCGCATTTACTTTGATCTTAGTCGGCGTGTCGGCTTGAGTTGCTGATCGTTTCCCGGATCTTGGGCCGGGTGGCTGATGATGTCGGGGGGGCGGACGTCGAGGTGTGGGCGTGGGGGCTGGGTGAGGTC
>DATCDE010000085.1 GCA_036510875.1 Actinomycetes bacterium | reverse complement strand
CCGGTTCGGAGATCAGGCGGCCACCACGGCCAACCACTGCCACCGCGCAGTCATATACCCGTCCGGCCCCGCCGTCACGGGTCATCCTGCCCGACCGGAGCCCCCAACAACGTCACGTGAGAACCACACGCCTCGTCGGGCCGGGGCGAAGCCCCGTTAGGAGTGTGAGTGGATGTTTGGGGTCTCTCGGGCGATGTAGGAGGGATTTGGCGAGGTTGGTGGCGGCCGGCCAGGAAGTGGAGCAACCCGTTCAGCCGGGTATGACGGTTCCACGCCGTTCCACGCCCGCCTTCGAACCGGAGGCCACAGGGCGCGGACCGCAGCCTCCATATAGCGAAGAAGCGCTCGACGGAACCTTGCACCATGGCCGCGGCGAGTGGCAATCCCCTGAAACCGTGGAGACTCCGATTGAGTGACGCTGGCTATGTCTGGTCAAGCGGCTTTTTTGATGGGCTCTGCTACCAATTCCCCGGATGGACCAACCTTCGACTACTTATAGTGAAGGGTTCCGGCCAAGTCTTACACCGTTTGTCCGATTTTGGTGAGATGAGTTTTGGGGGATGCTTCGGCGGCTGGCGAACAACGACCGAAGAGGCGACATGGGTGCACGGGACGACGGGTTGGAGTTGCGGCTCCTAGGTCGATTCACGCTGACCCATGGGGATGACGAATTCGGGCTCGCGCCCCGGGCCGAACGGCTCATCGCATTCCTGGCCCTGCGCGACGGTGCTGCTCGGGACCTGGTCGCGTTCAAGCTCTGGGCTGACTGTTCCGACGAGCAGGCACACGCCTGCCTCCGCTCGACGCTCTGGCGCCTGCCGAAGCCGGGTGGGCACTGCCTCGTCCAAGCCATGTCGGGGCAGCTGCGGCTCAGCCCCGACGTCGACATCGACGTGCGGCGCCTACGCCGGCTGGTCGAGCACTGGCAGCCCGATGCCCGTCCTTCGGACGGAGTGGACTCGTCGACGCTGAGCACCGACCTGCTGCCGTCCTGGTACGACGACTGGCTGGTCATCGAACGGGAGCGCCACCACCAGCTCCGCCTGCACTCCCTCGAGCGTCTGTCGTGCTGGCACGTGTCCCAGGGCGCCTTCACCGATGCCATCGAGGCGGGGCTCCAGGCCGTAGCAGGCGACCCGCTGCGGGAGAGCGCCCACCGGTGTCTCGTCCAAGCGCACCTCGGGGAAGGCAACCTCAGCGAGGCCGTCCGGCAGACGAGGACCTACCTCAGCTTCCTTCAGGAGGCGGGACTGCCGGGGCAGCTGTCCGTCCAGCTCGAGGCGCTCATCGCCACCAGCAATCGGTGGCATCAGGTGCCGTCGCCCGGCCCCCGCGCGCCCCAGTAGACCAGCCACCAGGCCTCCACCGCGCGCAGCAAGTCATTGAGCGAGGTGACGATAACGGCCGTTTCGGCGCGGCTGTCGACGTCGTGCGTCGAAACGACGCGCGCGCTGCGCACCGTCCGTCCGGGAAGCGTCGTCACGACCAGCACCCCGGTCGCCCGGTCCGGCGTCACGAGCCGTCCATCGCTCCCATGGAGAGCACCCACCGGCGCATGATCTCGCCCCCTCGTCACGGCGGCGTCACATCCACATCGCCGGAACGGCGAAATAGGAGCGTGCGCGGGCCGTGACGGCACAGTGACGCCACAGTGACGAGGGTCTGTGATGCTGCCTCCCAGTTTGGTCGCCGGGTCGGGCCGCCCCTTTGAACGCGCCGGATCCGAGCACCGGGAGGAGGGCGGACGTGGCGCAGCCCGAGGAGCTCCGAGACGGGGAGCCGGTCGGGATCGATGCTGCCCTGGAGCCGCTGCGGAAGTTGCTGGCGTCGGCCTGCGTGGCGTTCGGGCCGCGGTCCGCTGACCCATTCCGAGGGATGTACCTCGGTGAGCAGGACGTCGCGGAAGCCCTCGCACGGTCGACGCACCCCGCGTACGCGAGCGCCACGGCGGCCGCCGACGTGGCCGCGGGCTTCCGGTCGTGGCCGGGAGGCCGGCTGTTGGTCTCGCTGCTCGACCTCGACGAGTTCGAGCAGGCGGTAGTGGCGCTGGCTCTTGCGCCCGAGGTCGACCCGCGGTTCGGCACGGCGCTCGCCTGGCTGCAGGACGACCTCACCCGTCGGCGCCCGTCGAGCTGGCTGGCCCTGCAGCTGCTCTGCCCGGACGTGCAGCTGCTCGACGACTGTCGGGTGGCATTGTCCGGCGGGGGCCCGTTGTTCGCCTTGCGCGTCCTGGTCACGCAGCCGGCTGAGGTACCGCTGCCGACCCAGGTTCTCATCCTGGATGAGCAGATCCGTCGCTTACTGCTGGGGGAGCCGGGTCTTGACTCGCGGCTGGCGGGCTGGTGCCGTCTCGGCCGCCCGTCGGCAACAGACAACCTGCCCGAGCCACTCGGAACCGCGCTGCGGGTCGGCCGCGTGGTGCCCGGGGACGACACGATCCGGCTGACGCTCGGCGGCCGTCGCGGCCTCGGGCAGGGCTCGGTCGCCGGGGCCATCGCGGCGCTCACCGGCCGTTCGGTGCTGGAGGTCGACCTCGATGCGGCCCGGTCATTCGGACCGGCCCGCGCCCGCGATCTGTTCGCGGTGCTGGTGCGCGAAGCGGCGCTGCAAGACGCCGTGCTCGACCTGGTCCCGGCTGAGGCGCTTGCCGACGAAAGCTGGCTGCCCAGGCTGGTCGGTGATGCCGTGGAACGGGCGGGGGTATCTACCGTGCTGCGCAACCGCGGGAGTGGCCCTGCGCGCCGCCTCGAAGGCATCCCAATGATCTCGGTTGACCTCATCCTGCCCGGGCCGAACGAACGCCGCACGCTGTGGGCGGCGGCCGCGCACCATCAGGGACTGCGGCTCGACGATTCCGATTTGGACGTTCTCGCCCAACGTTACCGGTTGGCTGGCGCCGACATCCGAGCCGCGGTCGCTCGGGCTGTGGCGGCCTCCCGGCTGGGCCTGGCTTCATCGCAACCGGCGGCGGCGTGCGCCGCGCAGGCGCGGACCACCGGAGGTGACCGGCTCGCCGAGCTGGCCACCAGGATCGAGCCTCGGTTCGGGTGGGCCGACTTGGTCCTGCAGACGGCGACGACCGACCAGCTGCACGAGCTTTGCGCCCGCGTGGCCGTGCACGCCGAGGTGCTCGCCGATTGGGGGTTCGCGCGCAAGTTGTCCCTGGGGCGAGGCCTGGCGGCGTTGTTCGCCGGGCCGTCCGGCACCGGCAAGTCGATGGCGGCGGAGGTCGTCGCCGGACAGCTCGGCCTCGACCTGTACCGGGTCGACCTGGCCACCGTCGTCGACAAGTACATCGGCGAGACGGAGAAGAATCTCGACGCGGTGTTTCGCGCGGCGGAGGACGCGAACGGCATTCTGTTGTTCGACGAGGCCGACGCGCTGTTCGGTCGCCGCTCGGAGGTTCGTGACGCGCACGACCGGTATGCCAACCTCGAGATCTCGTACCTGTTGCAGCGGATCGAGCAGTACGACGGCACGGCCATCTTGTCGACCAACTTGCACGCGAACCTGGACGACGCCTTCCTGCGCCGGCTGACAGCGATCATCTGGTTTCCGTTCCCTGACGCGGGTCAACGGGCCGAGCTCTGGCGGCGAACGTGGCCGGCCGAGCTCCCATTGGCCGAGCTGGACTACATCGACCTGGCCAGTCGGTTCCCGCTCTGTGGCGGCAACATCAAGGCTGCGGCACTGGCCGCGGCCGGGCTGGCGCGTGCCGACGGCGGTGTGGTGACCTCGCACCACGTCCGGCACGCGGTGGCGCGCGAATACGAGAAGCTCGGCCGCACCCTGACCGCCGAGGAACTCGGTGCGCCGGCGGTGGCGCCGTGACGGGGGCACCCGCGGCGCAGCGGACACCAGC
>DATCDE010000084.1 GCA_036510875.1 Actinomycetes bacterium | reverse complement strand
CACGTCGAGCGCCCTGGCCGCGATGTCCGCGAGGGCCCCCGGCGGCACGACGGCATCGATCAGCCCGTGCGCGTGCAGGTTCTCGGCCAGCTGGACCCCGGGCGGGAACGGCGAGCCGTGCATGGCCTCGTAGACCCGGGGACCGAGGAACCCGACCAGCGCGCCCGGCTCGGCCACAGTCACGTGGCCGAGCGAGCCCCAGGACGCGAACACCCCGCCGGTTGTGGGGTGGCGCAGGTAGACCAGGTAGGGCAGCCCGGCCGCGCGGTGCGCCATTACCGCCTGGGTGATCTTGGCCATCTGCAGGAACGCGACGGTGCCCTCCTGCATGCGGGTCCCACCGGAGACGGGTGCCGCGACCAGCGGCAGCCGCTCGGCCGTGGCCCGCTCGACGGCGCGGACCAGCCGCTCCGCGGCGGACACCCCGATCGACCCGGCGAGGAACGAGAACTCGCCCACCACGGCGGCCACGGTGCGGCCGCGGATCCGGGTGGTGCCGGTGACCAGCGCCTCGTCCAGCCCGGAGCGCTCCCGCGCCCTGGCGAGGTCGGCGGCGTAGGCTGCGTCGGCGGCCACCGGGAGCGCGGGCTCGTCCCACGACGTCCAGCTGCCCGGGTCGGCGACCAGCTCGATCAGCTCAAGGGCGGACAGCCGTAGTGGGCTCACTCCGGGGCCTGCGCGTCGTGAGCGTCCAGGTCGTCCAGCCAGGCCCGTACCGCGGCGTCGTGCTGGCCCAGGGTCGGTGGCGCCGCGTGCTCGGTGCGCCCGCCGCCGTCGTAGCGCAGCGGCGGGCCCGGCAGCTCGATGCGGCCCAACGTGGCGTGGTCCACCTCGACCACAAGCCCCTGCGAGCGGGTCTGCTCCCAGTCGTAGACCCGGTCCAGCGTGCGGACCTCGCCCGCCGGGATGCCCAGCTCGGCCAGCCGCGGCAGCAACCGTGCCAGCGGGTACGGCGCGAAGGCCGCCTCCACGGCCGCGATCACCGCCTCCCGGTTGTGCACCCGGTCCGGGTTGGTCGCGAACCGTGGGTCGTTCACTTCGAGGTCGAAGGCCGGGGCGAACACCTGCCACAGCCCCTCGCTGCCCACCGCGATCTGCAGCATCCCGTCGGCGCAGTGGAACAGCCCGTATGGAGCGATCGAGGGGTGGTGGTTGCCCTGGGCGTGCGGCACCTCTGCGGCCACGGTGTACCGGGTCCCCTGGAAGGCGTGCACGCCGACGATCGAGGCGAGCAGCGAGGTGCGGACCACCTCACGGTGCCCCGTCCGCTCCCGCTCGGCCAGCACGCAGGCCACGCCGTAGGCGCCGTACATCCCGGCGAGCAGGTCGCCGATCGGCACCCCGATCCGGGTCGGCTGGTCCGGCGCCGGGACGGTCAGCGACGTCAGCCCGGCCTCGCCCTGGGCGATCTGGTCGTACCCTGGCCGGCCGCCTTCCGGTCCGTCGTGGCCGAACCCGGTGATCGAGAGGATCACCAGTCTGGGGTTCAGCTCGTGCAGCCGCTCCACCGGGAAGCCCAGCCGGTCGAGCGCGCCGGTGCGGAAGTTCTCCACCAGCACGTCCGCCCGGCGTACCAGCCGCTCCAGAGTGGTCCGGCCGTCGGTGCTCTTCAGGTCGAGGGTGATCGACTCCTTGTTCCGGTTGCAGGACAGGAAGTACGCCGACTCCCTCGCGTCCTGCGGACCGACGAACGGCGGGCCCCAGCCGCGGGTGTCGTCACCCGTGCCCGGCGCCTCCACCTTGATCACGCGGGCGCCCTGGTCGCCGAGCATCATCGCGGCGTGCGGCCCCGCCAGCGCCCTGGACAGGTCAAGGACGATCACGCCGTCCAGCGGTTCGGCCACGTGCACTCCCCGTCGTCGTCGGTGCCTGTCGCGAGGGTCTCATCCCAGCCTGCCAGGGTCCTCGTCGCGAGGCGCCAGCGCTGGGCCGCCGGGTTGTGAACTTGCGGCTACTCGGGGTCGGTGACGTCCGCGACAGCGGCGGCCAGGGCGGTGATCGCCGCGTCGGCATCCAGGGCGACAGCCACCCCGTGCGCCCCGCCGCCCAGCGTGATCTCGCGGCCCCGCAGCCGCTCGTCGGCGACCACCGGCCAGGCGCGCAGCGAGCCGAACGGGGTCATGGTGCCCCGCTCGTAGCCGGTCGCGTCCCGCGCCGCGACCGCGTCGGGCATCGACAGCCGGCTCACACCGAGCAGGGAGCGCAGCTTGGGCCAGGAGATGGTCCGGTCGCCGGGCACGAGCAGGAGCAGGAAGTCGTCCTCGCCGCGGCGCACGACGAGGGTCTTGATCACGTCGACCGGCACGACGCCGCGGGCCACCGCCGCCTCGGCGAGACTGCGCACCGGGCCGTGGCGGATCACCCGGTAGGTCAGCCCGGCGCCATCGAGTGCCGCCAGCACGCGCTGCTCGCCCACCGGGCCAGTCTGGCTCACCACCCGCGCCGCAGCACGTCGCGCCACCGGCTGGGCGTCCGACCGAGGACCATAGTGAGGACCCGCGGGTTCCCGGCGAGCCCTCGGACGTCGTACGCCGTGAACATGGCCAGCAGGTCCGCCCTGGCCTGGGCCGGCAGGGCCGCTCCCGGGCCCGTCGCCCAGCTGGCCCGGTCGCTCTCGACGGCGACGACCGCCCGGCCGAGCACCTCGGACGCCGCGGCGGCGAGCCCGCGCACCGTCGTCAGCTCCGGACCAGCCAGCTCGTAGGTCGCCCGCTCGTGACCCGGCTCGGTGAGCACCCGGGCCGCCACCTCCGCGTCGTCGCCGAGGTCGACGTTGGTGAAGGGCGCGTCGAGCGAGTGCGGCACCTCGAGCCGCCCGGCGAGTGCGGCGGCGAGCAGGTTCTGCTGGTAGGCGGCCGGCTGCAGCACGGTCCAGGACGGGTCGCCGGCCCGGACCACCTCCTCGGCGTCGGCCTTGCGCAGGTGGTGCGGCATCGCCGAGTCGTGCGGGTGCAGCACCGAGGGGAAGACCAGCCGCTCGACCCCGGCCCGGCCGGCCGCGGCCACGACCCGGCGCGCGATTCCGACCTCGTCGGGGTGCATGTTCGGCGCCAGGTGGTAGACCGCGCGGACGCCGTCCAGCGCCTCGTCAAGGCCGCGGCCCGTCTCGAGGTCGACGCCGTGCGGCGCTGGGCCGCGGACCGCGGCGCGCACGGCGGCCCCGTGGGCGACGAGGGCACGGGCACCGCCCGCCCGGTCTTGCCGGCGGCGCCGACGACGAGGACCGGGCGCCCGTCCACGCTCACAACCAGTCGACCTCGGCGGCCGCGAGGCCGCCGGACAGCGTGGCGTAGCCGGGACCCCGGTCGAAGAACGGCTGCGGCCCGGCGGCCGGGCGTTCCGCCCGCAGCCGGTCGCGCAGCCCGGCGGTGGCCGCCGTGTCCGCGCCGGGCGCATCCCATGGGCCTGTCACGACGACCCCGTAGTCGTCGCGCGCGCCGTCCACCGACACCTTGCCCCACCGCACGTCCCGGACCACGAGGTCGACGTCCCGCTCGAGCGGGTCACCCCAGCCGCCACCCCCGGTGGTACGGATCCGGCTCACCTCGCCCGCGCGCACCGGCTCGTCGTCGGCCAGGGCGTCCACCTCACGCTCGTTCCGGCCGCCCGGGTCGACGGTGACCTGGAACGGCCGGCCGGCCTTGCCGCCTTTGACCCCCCAGCAAGCGAGGATCGAGCGGTCCGCGATCGACATGAAGTGGGCGTCCTTGAGCATCCTGATGTGCTTCTCGTAGCCGAGGCCACCCCCGGAGCTGGCCGGCGCCGCCGGAGTCCACCGCCAGCCCGAGCCGCTCGACGATGAACGGGAAGCGCGACTCGGTGAACTCGGTCGGCAGGTTCCGCGAGTCCGGAACGACGTGAATGGTGTCCCTCGCCGTCGGCGTAGTACCGGCCGCCGGAGCCGCCGCCGAGCACCTCGCGCATGAGGCACGGCTGCCCGTCCAGGTCCTCGCCGTACACGCCGATGTAGCGGATCGTCTCCTGGTCCGCGGGCATCCGGCCGTCGACCGCCTTGGCGAGCACCCCGGCCAGCACGCCGAGCAGCCGCAGGATGACGAAGGTGCGGGCGTTGGTCGGGGCCGGGAAGACCGGGGTGAGCAGCGTCCCGGGCGGGGGGAACCGCATCTCGATGAGCGGCACGATGCCCTCGTTGACGTCCAGCTCGGCCATCCGCTCGGGGGTGTCGGCCAGGTTGCGCAGGATCGGGGCCAGCCACTTCTTCAGGAAGTTGCCGTCGGCATAGTCGCCACAGTGGTTGATCGGTCCTTTGGCCTGCGGCGAGGTGCCGGTGAAGTCGAGCACCAGCTTATCGGGGGTCTTGGTCAGCGTGATCCGCTGCGCGTGCGGCCGCGGTGCCTCCACGCCGTCGTGCTCGGCGTAGTCCTCCCACACGTACTCGCCATCCGGGATCTTGGCGAGGATCTCCCGCCGGTACGTCTCGGTGGTCTTGTCGACGATCGCGTCGAAGCAGGCCTCGACGGTCGCCCGGCCGTACCGGGTGAACAGCTCGGTGAGCCGCCGCGAGCCCATCAGGCAGGCCGAGCACTCGGCGTCCAGGTCGGCCGCGAGCGAGTCGGGCATCCGCGAGTTGCGGGTCATGATGCGCAGGGCCGCCTCGTTGCGCACGCCGGCGTCCCACAGCCGGATCGGCGGGACCATCAAGCCCTCCTCGAACACCGACGTGGCGTGCGACGGCATCGAGCCGGGGACGGCCCCGCCGATGTCGTCGTGGTGGCCGAAGGCCTGCACGAAGGCGACGACCTCGCCGTCGACGAACACCGGGACGGTGACGCACAGGTCCGGCAGGTGGCCGATGCCGCCCTCGGACAGGTAGACGTCGTTGTGAAAGAACACGTCGCCGGGGCGCATGGAGTCGAGCGGGAAGTCACGCGCCACCGGGTGGACGAGCGCCGAGTAGGAGCGTCCGGTCAGTTTGCGCAGCTGCCGGTCGTGGATGCCGGCCCGGAAGTCGTGCGCGTCCCGGATCATCGGCGAGCGTGCGGTGCGCCCGATGGCCGTCTCCACCTCCCGCTCGATCGACGCGAGCGAGCCCTCGACGATTTCCAGGACGACGGGGTCGACGTCCTTCACAGCCGCGCTGCTCATTGCTCCGGCTCCTTCCGGACGACGATGTTGCCCAGGACGTCGATCCGGGCCACGAAGCCCGGGTGGACCGGGACCGTGGAGCCGAACTCCTCGATGACCGCGGGCCCGTGCAGCTCGTCACCGGGGGCGAGGTCCGGCCGCCAGTAGATGGGCGTGTCGACGTACTCGTCGAAGAAGACCCGGCGGGCGCCGGTGCGGGCTCGCGCCGGGTTGCCGTCACCGGGCGGGCGCTCGGACAGCCGCGGGCGGGTGATCGGACCGACGCCGGAGACCCGCAGGTTGACCCACTCCACTGCCTGCCGGGGGTCGTCCCGGAACGAGTAGCCGTACAGCTGCTGGTGCGCGTCGTGGAACGCGGCCGCCGCGGCGTCGACCACGCCCGTGACCACGGGGCCGGCCGCGACCGGCACCCGGACCTCGAACGCCTGGCCGACGTAACGCAGGTCCGCGGTGCGGGCGTAGCGGTGCTCCGCCCGCAGGAAACCCTCGCGGTCCAGCGCCTCGGCGGCCTGGGCCTGCAGGTCGTCGTACAGCGCCTGCACCTGGGCGAGGTCCAGGACGTCGTGCCGGGCGACCGCGGTGCGCACGTAGTCGTTCTTCACGTCGACGGTCAGCAGCCCGAACGCCGAGACGTTGCCCGGGTTCTGCGGGACCAGCACCGCGCGCAGGCCGAGGATGTCCATGAGCCGGCACAGCAGCAGCGAGCCCGAGCCGCCGAACGTGGCCATGGTGAAGTCGCGCACGTCGAGGCCACGTTTCACGGTGACCTGGCGCAGCGCGTTGGCCTGGTTCCAGGCCGAGATCTCCAGGATCCCGGTGGCGCACTCCTCGGGGCCGAGACCGAGGGTGTCGGCCAGCCGGACCAGGCCGGCCCGCGCGGCGTCGACGTCCAGCGGGATCTCCCCGCCGAGCAGGTGCGGGGGGATCCGGCCGAGCACGACGTGCGCGTCGGTGATAGTGGGCTCGGTGCCACCCTCGGCGTAGCACAGCGGACCGGGGTCGGCGCCGGCCGAGCGAGGACCCACCTTGAGGGTGCCCGCGGGCGAGATCCAGGCGATCGACCCGCCGCCGGCCCCCACCGTGACCACGTCGATCATCGGGATCTTGCTGGGGAACGAGCCGACGGTGCCCTCCGTGGTCAGCGCCGGCTCGCCGTCGAGGACGACGGCGACGTCGGTGGACGTGCCCCCGCCGTCACAGGTGAGCACCTGGGTGAACCCCGCCCGGGGCGCGACGAGGGCCGCGCCGAGCGCTCCGGCCGCCGGGCCCGACAGCACCGTGCTGATCGGCCGCCGGACCACCTCGTCAGCGGAGAGCACCCCGCCGCTGGACTTCATCATGTAGAACGGCACGCCCGGCGCGACGTCGTCCAGCCGGTGCCGGATGTTGACGACGTAGCGGGCCATCGTGGGCTTCACCGCGGCGTCGACGAGGGCGGTCATGGACCGCTCGTACTCGCGGTACTCACGCAGCACGTCGGAGGAGATCGACACGACGGCGTCCGGGTGCTCCTCCCGAAGGATCTCGCGCATCTGGCGCTCGTGGTCGGGGTCGGCGTAGGCGTGCAGGAAGTTCACCGCGAGGGTCGTGACACCCCGGTCGCGGAACCAGCGCGCCACCTCGCGGGCCTGCTCCTCGTCGAACGGGCGCAGCTCGTGCCCGTGGTGGTCGAGCCGGCCACCGACCGTGCGGACCCGATCGGCCGGCACGATCCGGTCCGGCTTCACCCAGAAGTAGGAGTTGCCGTAGCCGTCCGGCACCGACTGCCGGGCGATCTCGAGCATGAACTCGTAGCCCTCGGTGGTGATGAAGCCCAAGGTGCCGACCTTGCCCTCGAGCAGCTGGTTGGTGGCCACCGTCGTCCCGTGGCTGACGGCCGACACGTCACCGCCGTCCCGCTCCAACAGGGCCAGGACCTTGGCGACCCCGGTCATGAAACCGTCAGCCGGGTTCACCGGCGTGGACGGCGTCTTGGTGGTCACCAGCCTCCCAGTGGCCTCGTCGAGCGCCACCACGTCGGTGCAGGTGCCGCCCGTGTCGATGCCGATCCGGCTCCGGCTGGGTGTCGGCTGGCTCAGGCCGGTCATTGAAGCGGGCGACGGGGGCGTGCTCTCCGGCAACACCTGCCAACGGGACGGCAGATGCGCCGTCAGTCGTGCGCACGCAGGAAGGCACCCACCTCGGCCACGGACGCCGCCAGCTCGCCCCAGAACGGCAGGTGCGAGCTGCGTGGCTGCCCGGCCAGTGGCTGAGCCATCCCGCGACGGAGGTGGTGCTCTCGGTCGCGCGGGCCCGACACGACCAGTCGCCGCACTTCAAGCCGGTGGCCCACCCGGCGCTGACGGTGTGGATGCACCACCTCGAGCTGCGTTGCGCGGCTGAGCTGGACGACGAGGTGGCCGACTGGCTCCGCGAGGCGTACGAGCGCGCCGGATGAGTCACGAGTGCCCGACAACGCACACCCTTCGCCCCTGGGAGCCGGCCGCCTTGAGCGGCAATCTTGGTCACATGGAACGAGTCATCCAGACCCACCAGTTCGGGCCGCACCGCGTGGATGTCGTGGAGAGCGCGGACGACGAGGGCATCGCCGGGTACATCGTCCTTGCGGACGACATCGTGCTCACCGACCCGATGCTGCAGGAGGTCCCTGACCTCGAGGAGGTCGTCCGCGTCTACGCGGCCTGGCAGGACGCGACGTCTGCCGGCTGACCTCACAGCGTGCCTACCGCTCTTCGGCCAGCTCACCGAACCGTGACTCGAGCCGTCGGTCGGGCACCAACCATATGAGCGCGACCACGACGTAGAGGCTGATCGACAGCCACGGGCTCACGAAGGCCAGCCCGATCGCGGTGGCGTAGATCACCGGCGAGAGCTTGCCCTTGAGGTCCCGCCCCAAGGCTGCCTTCAGC
This sequence comes from Actinomycetes bacterium, assembly GCA_036510875.1. NCBI lineage: Bacteria > Bacillati > Actinomycetota > Actinomycetes > Actinomycetes bacterium. Next base: position 18,543 of record DATCDE010000084.1, on the reverse strand, counting down.
GCCGAGCCCTGACCTTGTTCGGCCACGATGACCGACTGCAGCACGTAGTAGGCCATCGCGGCGAGCAGCAGGACCACCCCATACAGCACCGTCGGCAGCACGGCCACGTGGTTCTCACCCAGCCACCCAGTGGCGAACGGGAACAGCGACAGCCAGAAGAGCAGGTGCAAGTTGGCCCACAGCACCGCACCGTTCACTCGCTCGGTGGCCTGCAGCAGGTGGTGGTGGTTGTTCCAGTAGATGCCGAGGTAGACGAAGCTCAGCACATACGTCAAGAAGACCGGGACGAGGTGCCTCAGCGCCTCCCACGTCGTGCTCGACGGCACCCGAAGCTCGAGCACCATGACCGTCATCACGATGGCGATGACGGCGTCGCTGAACGCCTCGACCCGACCCGTGCGCATCGCAGGAGCCTAGGCGTCGGACGAGCACCGAGGAACTCCCTGCAGGCACCGGGGGCGACGCCCCGCGAGCGATCCGCCTCAGTCGGATCGGGTGGGTACGACATGGCCAGTGGGCATCGTCCACTCCAGCGTGCCGTCCGGCCTGCGTGCCAGCCCCCAGCCCGGTCGTTGCTTGAGCCGGTGGTGCCGGCGACACAGGGCGGCCAGATTTTCGCGGTGGTGGGACCGAGCGGGAACGGGATGATGTGGTCGAGGTCGCCCCGGTGGGCCGGTTGCCGGCAGGTGGGGAACTGGCAGTGGCGGTCACGGGTACGCACGTAGCGGTCGAGCGCGTCCAACGGTCGATACCGGTCCTCGCCGCCTGTGGGCGGCGACGCACCGACCGGCGCGGTGACCACCGTTCGGTTGCCACCCGCGGTGGCGAGCACCCGCACCAAGGCGGGCGGCAGCGGCCCGTAGCCAGCCAACTCGGCGGGCTCGGCGGGCTCGCTGCTGCCGAACCCCTCAGCGCCGACGGCGTCACCAGTACCCGCAGGTGCGGTCCGGTCGCTGCGTCAGCCGCGACCCCGCCCAGCACGAGGTCGGCCAGCGCGTCGGCCCGACGGGCATCCATGGTGCGGTCATCGGCCGCCGCCCCGGCCGCCCCAGCCCGGCTGGGCTGCCGGGCCAGCGTGTCGAGCACCGCCCACACGGCGACCGCGGTGTCCGCCCGCAGCCGGACCAGCAGCTCGGCCATGCCGTCGGGCAGCGGCGTGAGCACCGCTGCCCGCTCCCGGTAGGCGACCTGGTTGCGGCGGTCCGCGGCACCCGGGTCGGCGCGGATCACAGCGCGGGCGCAGGAGGCGCGCAGCTGTCCGGTGGTCTGCTCGGGGGCCCTGGGTAGCACCCGCTCCTCGACCTTTGCCGCCGCCGCGTCGGTCAGCAGCAGCACCGAGTCGGCGATCACCGCGGCCCGGCGGGCGTCGATCTGCCCGACGCGGAGGGCGGCCGCCGTCCGTGGCAGCCATTCCATTCCCAGGGCGAACGCCAGCCGGGTCTCGGCCGCCCGTTTGGTCAGCCGCAGGTGCAAGGCCAGCTCGTCGGCCGCGAACTCGTCGACGTCTTCCCTGCGCGGGGTGCGCTCGCCCTCGTGGACCCCCACCAGGCAGCGGCGGTGCGCCAGCTCCGCGACCAGCTCGGCTTGACGAGCCGTGGCCCAGGAGGCCACCCGGTCCCAGGCCACGATGGCGTCGACTACCTGGTAGTCGCTGAGGTCCGCGCACAGCAGCGGGTCCAGCGCGGCCGCCAACTCCGGGCCGGGCTCCGACCGTGGATCGAACATGTGTTCGATGATATCGAAGCCCTCCGACAGCCCGGCCGGAGCACACTGCCCCTACCCTTCGACAGATGGCCCGGTACTTCGACGTCCACCCGCACGACCCGCAGCCACGCACCATCGCGCAGGTCGCCGCGCTGGTGCGCGACGACGCCCTGATCGCCTACCCCACGGACTCCTGCTACGCCCTGGGCTGCCAGTTGGGCAGCCCGACGGGTGCCGAGCGAATCCGCCGGCTGCGGCAGCTGGACGACCGGCACCACTTCACCTTGGTCTGCGCGGACTTCGCCCAGCTCGGCCAGTTCGTCCAGCTGGACACCACCGCGTTCCGAGCCATCAAAGCCGTCACCCCAGGCCCCTACACGTTCATCCTGCCGGCCACCAGGGAGGTGCCTCGTCGGCTGGCCCACCCGAAGAAGCGGACGGTGGGCGTACGGATCCCCGACCACCCTGTCGTCCACACGCTGCTGCGCGAGCTCGGCGAGCCGCTGCTGTCGAGCACGCTGCTGCTGCCCGACGAGGACGAGCCGATGACCGAGGGCTGGCAGATCAAGGAGCAGCTGGACCACCTGCTGGACGCCGTGGTCGACTCGGGCGACTGCGGCACCGAGCCGACGACGGTCGTGGACTGGTCACAGGGCTACCCCGAGGTCGTCCGGGTCGGGGCAGGGGACCCCGCCCGTTTCGGGTAGGCACCGTGGTCAGGCATGCGGGAACGAGGTCTTCGCCGGCCGCACCAAGTCGTCGGCGCAGCGCCTGAACAGGTCCAGGTTCCGGTCGCGCAGGTGGTCGAAGGTCTGCGGCACGCTCGACCCCGGCGTGAGCGAGGCCATCGCCCGCTCCGGGTCGAGCCGGGCCGAGACCCAGCACTCGTGCGACGCCGCGCGGGCGACCACCTCGGCGATCGGCGTCACGATCATCGAGTTGCCGAAGCACAGGACACCGGCCGGGTCGATGCCGGTGGCGTTGGCCCCGACGACGTAGACGTGGTTGTCGTAGGCACGCGCCCGATTGGTCAGCTCCCACAGGTCGGCCGAGCGCAGCAGCGCCGACGGACGCACGATCACCTCGGCGCCCCGCACGGCCTGGATCCGGGACACCTCCGGGTAGTCCCCGTCGAAGCAGATGATCATGCCGATCCGACCGAGGTCGGTCTCGACCACGCACACCTCGTCGCCCGGGGTCACCCAGCCACCGCCTGCGCGCGACTCCCCGGCGAACGGGTGGGTCTTCGCGTAGGTCCCCAGCACCGAACCGTCCGGCCCGATCAGGACGGCGGAGTTGGCGACCACGGGCCGCTGCGGCCCGCGGCTGTAGGTACCCAGGACGACGTGGACCCCGAGCCGGCGGGCCACCTCCTGGACCGGAGCGGTGACCGGCCCGGGCACCTCGCTCACCAGGTCGAACAGCTCCTCAGGGCTCACCCCCGGGGTGAACCCGGTGGTCGCGGACTCCGGCAGCACGACCAGCTCGGCACCCGAGCCGGCCACGCAGGACTCGACCGCAGCGACGCACCGCTCCAGGTTGGCCGCGACGGACGCGGCCGTGAGCGGCCCGGGCACCGGCGCCAGCTGGACGGCGGCCGCGGTGAACGCACGCATGACGTCCCCCCGTCCTAGCGGCGACGGCCGAGGATGCCCCCGACGACCACGCCGAGCAGCGCCACCGCGGCGCCGCGGCACCGACCACAATGCCCTTGACGAAGTCACCACCAGCCAGCCCGGCCAGCGCCCCCGGTGCCGCCTCGTACACCGCCGCCGGTACCGGCGCGGCCGCCCCCGGCGCAACCGGTGCGGTCGGCGGCACGGGCGTCGGCGCTGCCGCGTTGCCGGTGAGCACGTCGTCCACGGCCGTGAAGAACTCCCCGGCCGTCTTGCGCGCGACCCCGCTGAGCACCCGCTGCCCGACGCCGCCGATGGTGCCGCCCACGACGGCCTCCGCGAAGTAGCGAAGCCCGGTGCGCCCGCCGCCGAGGTCCCCGAGGTCCACCTTGACGTCGGCGCTGAGCGTGCCGGGACCGCCGGCGCCGGAGGCACGCAGCACGAAAGACCCCGGGGGGTTCTGCTCGGCCAGCGCCACGTCGCCGAGGTAGGTGCCCTTGATCGAGGCGATCCCCGCGGTGATGGTCATCCGGTAGGTGTCCGGCCCCAAGGTCTCCAGTCGCTGGCAGCCCGGCGCTGGCCGACCCGGCCACCGGGCGCCGGGCCGCCTGCACCCTGAACGAGGGCCTCGGCCGGGTGCTGCGCTACGGGGCATACTCGCCGGACGTGCTGGAGCGGCTGCACTGGATGGGGGACGTGCTCGGCCCGCTGCTGCAGGCCGCGGTCCGCGGGCACGGGCCGCTCGACGTCAAGGCGATCATGGCCCAGATGCTGCAGATGGGCGACGAGGGCCACAACCGCAACCGGGCCGGCACCTCGCTGCTGATCCGCGAGATGGTGCCGGACCTGGTGGAGAGCGGCGCGCCGTCCGCCCGGGTCGCCGAGGTGGTGCGGTTCATCAACAGCAACGACCACTTCTTCCTCAACCTGACCATGCCCGCCTGCAAGATCGCCACGGACGCTGCCAGGGACGTGCCGGGGTCGACGCTGGTCGTCGCGATGAGCCGCAACGGCACCGACTTCGGCATCCAGGTCTCCGGGACGGGCGACGAGTGGTTCACCGCCCCGGCCGAGGTGCCGGACGGGCTGTACCTCGGCGGCTACGGCCGAAGGACGCCAACCCCGACATCGGCGACTCGGCGATCACCGAGACCGCCGGGATCGGCGGGTTCGCGCTGGCCGCCGCGCCGGCGATCGTGCGGTTCATCGGCGGGGACGTCGCGCAGGCCCTGCGCAGCACCCTGCAGATGTACGAGATCACCCTGGCCGAGCACCCGGGCCAGCAGATCCCGGTGCTGGACTTCCGCGGCTCGCCCACCGGCATCGACGTGACCTTGGTAGGGCGCACCGGCATCCTGCCGCGGATCACCACCGGGATCGCGGGCAAGGTGGCCGGCATCGGTCAGGTGGGCGCCGGGCCGGTGCGCCCGCCGACCGCCTGCTTCAGCGCCGCCCTGGCCCGCCTCTCCGACTTGTCAGGGTGAGGACGAGCGATCGGTCGTCCTCACCCTGACAAGTGACCGGGTACACTTGAGGCGTTGCCCGGCCGTCGGCCGCGAGCGACCACCTGCTCTTCCTTCCTTCGGTGCGCTCGCGTGCGCGCCGGGCTCGTTCTCTCCTGGGACGTGCCACCGTCCCGAGAGGTCACGCATGTCCGTCTCCACCCCGTCCGTCTCCACCCCGTCCGTCTCCACCCCGTCCGTCTCCACCCCGTCCGCCTCCACCCCGTCCGTCTCCACCCTGTCCGCCTCCACCCGGCCCGAGGCCACGCCGTCCTTCGCCGAGCTCGGCGTACCGGCTCCCCTCGTCGCCGCCCTGGCCCGCCACGGCATCCAGGCGCCGTTCGCGATCCAGACCGCGGCCATCCCCGACGCGCTGGCCGGGCGCGACGTGCTCGGCAAGGCGCGCACCGGCTCCGGCAAGACGCTCGCCTTCGGCATCCCGATGATCGCGCGGCTGGCCGGCACCAGCGCCGCGCCGAAGCGCCCCCGCGGCCTGGTCCTGGTGCCCACCCGCGAGCTCGCTCAGCAGGTCCACGACGGCCTCGAGCCGCTGGGCCACGCCCTCGGCCTGCGCAGCCGTCCGGTCGTGGGCGGCACGTCGTTCCCCAAGCAAGCCGAGGCGCTGCGCCGTGGCGTCGACCTGCTGGTCGCGACGCCGGGCCGGCTGATCGACCTGATCGAGCAGGGCGCCTGCTCGCTCGCCGACGTCGAGATCGTCGTCCTGGACGAGGCCGACCACATGGCCGACATGGGCTTTCTGCCCGCCGTCCGCAAGCTGCTCGACCAGGTCGCGCCCGGCGGGCAGCGGCTGCTGTTCTCGGCGACCCTGGACGGCGACGTCAGCACGCTGGTGCGCCGGTACCTGGCCGACCCGATGACCCACTCGGTCGAGCCCGACCACGCCCCCGGCGCCGGCATGGACCACCACCTGTTCCTCGTGTCCAACGACGACAAGGCGCAGGTGACCGCCGAGATCGCCGGCCGCGAGGGACGCACCCTGCTGTTCGTGCGGACCAAGCACGGCGCCGACCGGCTCACCAAGCAGCTGCGCCGGCAGGGTGTGGCCGCGGCCGCGCTGCACGGCGGCAAGGCCCAGAACGCCCGCACCCGCACCCTCGCCGAGTTCCGCGAGGGCAACACCCCCGTACTGGTCGCCACCGACGTCGCCGCCCGCGGCATCCCCGTCGACGACATCGGCCTGGTCGTGCACGTGGACCCGCCGGCCGACCCGAAGGACTACCTGCACCGCGCCGGTCGCACCGCCCGGGCCGGGGAGTCCGGCGTGGTCGTCACCCTGGTGCTGCCGCATCAGGAGAAGGACGTGTCGAAGCTGGCCGCCCAGGCCGGCGTCCGGGCCGAGCGGTCCCGGGTCCGGCCCGGTGATGCCGACCTGGCGCGGGTGACCGGGGCGCGCCAGCCCACGGGGGTGGCCCTGGCCGAGCGGCCCGTGGAGTCGCGCTCCCAGTCGTCCCGCCCGGCCCGGACTGGACGCTCCGACCGGTCCGCACGGGGCGAGCAGCCGAAGCGCGGCCCGCGCCGCCCGGCCCGCGCCGCGGGTGGCTCGTCCGCGGGCCGGGACGGGAGCCGGGGGCAGCGGCGTAGCCCGGCCGCACGCTGAGCTGACCCCGTTCGACCCGCCGAGGCCGCCTGCTCCCAGGCGACTCCCGGCGTCCGCTCAGGAGTTCTTCACAGTTCGGTCCAAGGCTGAAGCCCAGACTCCAGCAGACCAACCGGAGGAGGACCCGTGGCGGATGGCGACCGGACCAACGCCGATGGCTCGAGGGATTCCCTGGACCGGTCGGCGAGCGAGCGGAGCCGCCGGCGCGGCCGCGCGGCCAGGGCCGCCGTGGCGGCCGGCGGGATGGCCAGTCTGGCCGCCGTCCTGCTGGGGTCGGCCGCCCCGACCGTGGTCGCCGCTGAGCGGGCCACCGGGCCTGCCTCCTACGCCTCGCCGTGGACGACGGGCACCGAGGAGCCAGTCGTCGGTCGTCGGCCGGACACCATCAGCGAGCGGTCATGACCGCGGCGGTGCATGACCGGCTGGCCTGGGACCCCCTCGACGCCCCCGCGGACGCCGTCCTGGGCCCGGTCTTCCAGATCGGGTTCGCCGTGCCGGCCGGCCGGGCGCACGTCATCGTGGTGGGCGAGCGACCGGACCTGCTCGAGGACGCCAGGGACCGGGTCCTGCAGCTGGGCCGGCTCTGGACGACGTCCGACGGGGGCAGCGACTTCGCGCGTCTCGCGCGGGCGACCGGCTGGCCGGTCGCCGTGGCGCCCGAGACACTCCTGCTGCTGGGCCTGGCCGTGCTCGGCCGGGAGAAGACCCGAGGGCGGTTCCATCCGTTCGCCCTCGGGGTCGACGCGGTCCTCGACGAGTCCGCGCTGACGGCGACCCTGTCCGCTGCCCCGGACGCCGTCCTGACCGGACTGGCCGCCGCCGTCACCGCGGACCTGGTCGCCCAGGAGACGGTCGACGCCGGCGCGGCCGGTGTGTGCGTGAACGTCGCGGGCCAGGTGCGGGTGGCCGGGCTGCCGCCGCGCCCGGCCGGCTGGGCGCTGGAGGTCGGCCGGGACGGGACCCCGGTGCGGCTGGTGGACGGCGGGGTCTGCTGGGCGGCCACCGACCGGACGAGCAGTGTGGTCGTCTCGGCCAGCGCCTGGCACGCCCGCGTGCTGGCGGTCGCCGCGGTCAGCGCTCCCGACCGGGCCCTCGAGCTGCTCGTCGGCCAGGCCGCCGAGGGTGCACTGTGGACGACCGATCGTCCCCCCAGCCACACCGCCGGCTGGCCGCACCTCTCCCCACCTGCCTGAGGGGGTGAGGACGGGACCATCTGCACTGGCCGACGGTGCCCCGGCGGCGCGACGGTGGCAGCGAGGAGCCGTCTGAGGAGGCAGCATGCACACCAAGGAGTGGACCGTCCGCGTGTACCTGAGCGAGGCGGACGACAACAGAACGCACGCCCGCGCGGTTCTCACCACCGACGTGGCGACACTCGAGGGCGAGGGGCTGGCCCGCCGCAAGCCCGGCGACCCGGCGATCCCCGAGATCGGCGACGAGCTGGCCGTCAGCCGGGCCCTGCTCGACCTGGCCCACGAACTGCTGGACGTCGCGATCAACGACGTCCAGGCCGCGATGCCAGTCTAGCGACCAGGGCCGCCGGGAAACGCGAAGGGCGGGTGGACGGAAAACCCGTCCACCCGCCCTCTCCGACTGAGGTCAGATACCGCGGACGTTCGCCGCCTGCGGGCCCTTCGGGCCCTGGGTGACGTCGTACTCGACCCGCTGGTTCTCGTCGAGGCTCTTGTAGCCGTCGCCGGTGATCGCGGAGAAGTGGACGAAGACGTCAGCGCCGCCGTCGTCCTGAGCGATGAAGCCGAAGCCCTTCTCTGCATTGAACCACTTCACTGTTCCCTGAGCCATGTGCTTGTTTCCCTTCGGGGCGATCCGGCTGCGCACTCGCACAACCACGTTGCCCGGGGTTTGCCCTCCGCGCCGCACATCGGCTGGGAATGCAAAACACCCGCTGTCTTCAGTCTGCGGGCGTCAGTAAGAACGGTCCTCGACCTGCAACTGCAACACGTTCACGGTAGCAGGTTTCGGTGGCGTTGTGGACGGGGACGGTCGGCACGGCTGCCGGAGGCGCGAGCCGGCCATCGCTCCACTCCGCTGGGACACCCGGTGGGCCGCCGGTGAGAGTACGCTCGTGACGCCGGACATCTGCCCCAAATGCCGCGCAACCCCGAACGAGAGGCCCTCCCTGCATGGACACGCTGACCGTTCACGGCGGCAACCCGCTCTCCGGCCGGATTGCGGTTCGGGGGGCGAAGAACCTGGTGCCCAAGGCGATGGTCGCGGCGCTGCTCGGGGACTCCCCGAGCCGGCTGCGCAACGTCCCCGCGGTGAGCGACGTCGACGTCGCGAGCGGGTTACTCGAGCTGCACGGGGTTTCAGTCAGCGCCGGGGCCGAGGACGGCGAGCTGGTGCTCGACCCGAGCCAGGTGGAGCAGGCCGACGTCGCGGAGGTCAACGCCCACGCGGGCTCCAGCCGGATCCCGATCCTGCTGTGCGGGCCGCTGCTGCACCGGCTCGGCCGGGCGTTCATCCCGGACCTGGGCGGCTGCCGCATCGGTGACCGCCCGATCGACTTCCACCTCGAGGCGCTGCGGCAGTTCGGCGCGGTCATCGAGAAGGCCCCGGACGGCCTGCACCTGTCCGCGCCCCACGGCCTGCGCGGCACCAAGCTGTCCCTGCCCTTCCCCAGCGTCGGAGCCACCGAGCAGGTGCTGCTCACCGCGGTGACGGCCCAGGGCACCACCGAGCTGCGCAACGCCGCGGTCGAGCCGGAGATCCTCGACCTGATCGCCGTGCTGCAGAAGATGGGCGCGATCATCTCGGTGCACACCGACCGGGTGTTCCGCATCCAAGGCGTGGAGCGGCTGCGAGGCTTCGTGCACCGCGCGCTGCCCGACCGGATCGAGGCGGCCTCGTGGGCCAGCGCCGCCCTCGCGACGGGCGGCAACATCGACGTGCTCGGCGCCAAGCAGGGGGACCTGACCACGTTCCTCAACGTCTTCCGCACGGTGGGCGGGGAGTTCGACGTGCACGACGCGGGGATCCGGTTCTGGCACCCGGGCGGCCCCCTGCACTCGCTGGCCCTGGAGACCGACGTGCACCCGGGGTTCATGACCGACTGGCAGCAGCCGCTGGCGGTCGCCCTCACGCAGGCGACCGGGCTGTCCATCCTGCACGAGACGGTGTACGAGAACCGGTTCGGCTTCACCGAGGCGCTGGTGTCCATGGGTGCCGTGATCCAGCTCTACCCCGAGTGCCTGGGCGCCACCCCGTGTCGGTTCGGCCAGCGCAACTTCCTGCACTCGGCGGTCATCTCGGGTCCCACCAAGCTGCAGGGCGCCGACCTGACCATCCCCGACCTCCGGGGCGGTTTCTCCTACCTGATCGCGGCGCTCACCGCACAGGGCACCTCGACGGTCCGCGGCGTCGACCTCATCAACCGCGGCTACGAGAACTTCGAGGACAAGCTCAGCGCGCTGGGCGCCAGCATCTCCTGACCGGGCTACAGCTCGAAGGGCTGCGCGGTCAGGCCACGCCCGGCGCCGCGGAACGCCGACATCGTCGCGGCGAGCAGCCCCGTCCCGGCCAGGGCGAGCATGGCGACGCTGAAGCCGTGGGTCACGTCGGCCGCAGCCGTGCCGTCGACAGGTGCATGCCGCGAGGCGGTCGCGAACACCAGGCCGGTCACGGCGACACCCAGCGCCGTGCCCATGCCGCGGGTCATGTTGAGCACACCGCTCGCCAGCCCGGACTGGTGGTGCGGAGCCGCCGCCATGATCGCTGCGTTGTTGGGCGGCGTGAACGCCCCGAGCCCGGCACCGACGACGGCCAGGCCGGCGGTCACCAGGCCCAGCGTTCCGTGCACGAACGAGAGCAGCGCCAGCGCCAGCGCCGCCAGCAGCATGCCCACCACGGTCGGCGTGCGGGCGCCCACCCGGTCGGCGAGCGTCCCGGCGAAGGGTGCGGTCAGGCCCAGGGCGACCGGCAGCGCGGTCAGCACCAGGCCGACCTTTCCGGGCCCCGCCAGGCCGGTGCCCTCCAGGTAGTACGGGATCACGAACAGCACCCCGAACAGCACCAGGTAGGACAGCAGCCCGCTGACGATGCCCGCGGTGAACGCCGCCCTCCGGAACAGGTGCGGGTCGACCAGCGGGGCCGGTGCCCGCAGCTGCCACCAGGTGAACAGGGCGAACAGCACGACGCCCAGCATCAGCGTGACGACGACGCCGGTCATCGGGAGCGGGGTCCGTCCGGCCAGGGACAGCCCGTACATCGTGAGCACCGCCGCCGGCAGGAACAGCGCCAGCCCCCACTTGTCCAGCGGCTGCTTGGCCGCCAGGTGCTGCGACCGCGGCAGCAGGAACCAGCCGAGGACGAAGCCCACGATCCCGGCCGGCACGTTCACCCAGAAGATCAGCCGCCAACCGCCGAGCGCCACCAGGAATCCGCCGACCGCCGGGCCCATCGCCAGCCCGAGCGCCTGGGCCGCCCCCTGGATCCCGATGCCCTTGCCGAGGATCGCCCGCGGCAACGCGGTGCTGATCAGCGCGACCGAGTTGGCCTGCAGCAAGGCCGCGCCCACCCCCTGCACCACCCGGGCGCCGATCAGGAAGTCCAGGTTCGGGGACAGCGCGCACGCGATGGAGGCCAGGGTGAACAGCGCGAACCCGTAGGTGTAGAGCAGCTTGCGCCCGACCATGTCGGCGATCCGGCCGATCACCGTGACCAGGGCGACGAGGGTCAGCAGGTAGGACAGCGCCACCCACTCGATCTCCCCGATGGACACCCCGAACTCGCGCTGCATCGTGGGGAAGGCCAGCGTGACGATGCTGGCGTCGAGCTGGCCCATGAACGCACCGATGCACACCGTGCCGACGATCATCCAGGGAGCGTGGCGATGCGTGCGGACGCGGTCGGGGCGCGGGGTCTCGACGAACAGCTTGCCGAGCCGGCGCGATGCCGTCACCGATCCCTCCTTGTGAACGCCTTGGACGGCCCGCACCGTAGGGGACAACCCACCCGGGCCGCCGGATCCCCGGTGGACCACGCAGGGGAGGTGCCCCGCCGCATTTTCCCATGACGCGCCGGGGAGCCGGCGCGGACCCAGCGAGTCATGGGGCTGCCCCGAGAAGTCGCTGCCTCGGTTCGGCTCAGAGAGCCCGGCCGGTCAACCGGCGGCAGCCTCGCGGTGGTCATCCGAAACGAGGACAGGGTCGAGTCTGATCGCCAGCGTCACCCTGCTGCCGGCGGGGAGGGCGGCAGCCTCGGCGGTCCTGAGCTGGGCCATGATCGTGGTGTCGCCAAGATCCACGGTGATCCGGCTGGTGGCCCCCAGGAACGTCGTGGCGATCACCGTGCCGACCAGTGGTCCCGAGTCGGTCGGGGCCTCCGGGGCCACCATGACCGCCTCGGGCCGGACCAGAGCGGTCACCGGACCGTCGGGCGTCGAAGCGTCGACCAACGGCAGCCGGACTCCCCGGACGGTGACCTCGCCTCCGCTCACCTCTCCAGCCAGCCGATTGGTCAGCCCGACGAACTCGGCGACGAACGACGTGGCTGGCCGGCTGTAGACCTCGGTGGGTGGGCCGAGCTGTTCGAGCCTTCCTTCGCGCATCACGCCGACCCGGTCGGCGATCGCGAGGGCTTCCTCCTGGTCATGGGTGACGAACAGCGTCGTGATCCCGACTTCGAGCTGGATCCGGCGGATCTGGTCGCGCAGCTGGGCCCTGACCTTGGCGTCCAGGGCAGACAGCGGTTCGTCGAGGAGCAGGACCCGCGGCTGGATCGCGAGCGCACGCGCGAGCGCGACCCGCTGCTGCTGCCCTCCCGATATCTGATGGGCGTACCGGTCTGCCTGGCTCGACAGCCCGACCAGCTCCAGCATCTCCAGCGCGCGTCGATCGCGCTCGGCCCTGCTGACGTGACGGAGCCTCAGCCCGAAGGCCACGTTCTGCCGGACGGTCATGTGCGGAAACAACGAGTACGCCTGGAATACCATGCCCATGTCGCGCTTGCTGGCCGGCAGCCGGGTGATCTCCTGGTTGTCAACCGTGATGGTCCCGCTGTCGGCGTCCTCCAGCCCCGCGAGCAACCTCAGCGTGGTGGTCTTGCCGCAGCCGGACGGCCCAAGCAGCGCGACCAGCTCGCCCGGGTGCAGCGTGAGGTCGAGCCCGTCCAGGGCGACCACGGGACCGTACTCACGGCGCAGGCCCTTCATGCGGACCTCGACGCCCGCCCTCCCGGAAGCGGGAGCAGGTCTGGCGTCGGTCACCGAGGACGTCACGTCGTCACCTTCGTTCGCGGCCGCGCTGGCGGCCCACATAGGACAAGATGAGCAGAAGAAGGAAGGCGAAGAGCAGCGAAGCCGCTGACGTGGAGAACAGGACGCCGGCGTCGAGCGTGGCTCGGCTGATCTGGTAGAGAGCGACTTGCAGGTTGGTGTAGAGCAGGATGCTGGCGATGGTGAACTCACCGAGCACCAGGGCGGTCGTCAGGAGCATCGCGTTCAGCAGCGCCTGCCACATGTTGGGGGCCACGACCCGCACCATCACGGTGAACCAGCTGGCCCCCAGGCTGCGGGCGGCCTCGGCCAGCGTGCGGACGTCGATCGCGTCCAGCCCTGCGGCGAGCGCCCGGTAGGCATAGGGCAGAGCGAGGATCACATAGGCCCAGAACAGCTGCAGCGGCGACAGGCTCACGTGCTGCCGCACGCTTCGGTACACCGGGGCCAGCCCGACCACTAGCACGATCGCCGGGATCGTCAGCGGCAGCAGGCACAGGAACTCGATGGTGCGGCTCAGCCACTGCACGCGCAGCCGAACCCAGATCATCGTCGGCACCAACAGCGACAGCTCGACGATCACGGTGATGACCGCGAGCTCCAGGGTGATCCGGATGGCGTCCAGCAGACCGGGGTAGGACGCGATCTGGGTCCACGCCGAGATCGTGTACTCCCCTGGCTGCGTCCCCACGAACGAGAACCGGACCATGGCGAACAAGGGCAACAGGAAGAACAGCGTCGCCAGGGTGAACACGGTCCAGCGGAACAGGTTGAGCCGACGCAGCCGGGAGGAGCGCATCGAACCCCGTGGCTGCGGGGCCTCCACCTCGGCGGGGGTGACCGCGCCGACCGGTGTCACCGCAGCCATCGGGACGTCCTCCGCTGGAGGAGGGTGTAGGAGACCATGACGACGGCGACCACGATCACCATGCCCAAAGCCAGCACCTGAGCCTCGTTGGCCGAGGCGAGACCCACCTCGCTGGTGATGGCGATGCTGATCTGCTGCGGAACCACGTAGGCGATCTGGTTCTCCCAGGCCTGGACGGTGGCGTATGCGGACAGCGAGTTGGCGAAGAGCAGGAGCGTGCTGCCCAGGAAGGCAGGGGCCAGCAGGGGTCCGCCGACGTGCCGCCAGAAGTGCCAGGTGGAGCCGCCGAGGTTCTCGGTGGCCTCCCGCCACTGCATCTTCATGCCGTCCACTGCGGGCAGGAACACCAATACCATCAGCGGAACTTGGAAGTACACGTAGATCAGGGAGATTCCCTGGGGGAAGTCGTAGTACCAGGACGCCTTCGTCAGGAACCCGCTGGTGGGGCCGATCGCCGCGTTGAACGCGAACGCGAGGGTGACCCCGCCGAACTGTGCGAGCACCCCGGACCCGGCAGTCGCCAGCCGACGGACCAGCCCGTCGGGGTTGCCTGAAGCCACCGCGTACGCGATGACCGCGCCGAAGACGGCCCCGACCACCGCGCTGATCGCGCTCAGCTCGAGTGAGTTGACGAAGTACATCCGAACGGCGGGGTCGAACAGCGTCTTAATGCTGCCGAGGTTGAGCTTGCCGCTGGCGTCCGTCAGCGAGTTCCACACGACGATGCCGGTGGGCAGCAGCAGGAAGAGCCCCACGTAGGCGAAGAACGGGATCGTTCCCGTCCAGGCGAGCGGCAGCCGGCGCCCGGCCCTCACGGGCCGGACGCCGGCCACTGCGGTCGTAGCTACGGCCTTCTCCCCACTACTTGATGGCCGAAGCCCAGTTCTTAGCCAGGTAGGCGGAGGCGGCGCTGGCCTGGTCCGCGCTCATGAAGACCGCCGACCCGGCCGCTTGCGGCAGCTTCGCAGCAGCCGCGGTGTCGATGGACTTGTTCGCGATCATCGCGGGCATCTCAACCGGTCGGGCGCCGCCTTGCAGCCATAGGTTCTGACCGCCCTGCGGGTCCTGGGAGTACAGGAACTCCTCCCACAGCCGGGCCGCCGCTGGGTGCGGCGCCTGCTTATTGATGGCCTGCGCGTAGTACCCGCCGAGAATCGCGTTGCTCGGAATGAACAGCTTCCAGCTGGGCACGTCGGCGCCGTGGGTCGCGTTCAGGTAGTCCCAGTCGAACACGACCGGTGTCGTGCCCGCCTTCACCGTGGCGGTGGTGGCCTGGACGGGGACGAAGTTGCCGGCCTGCTTGAGCTGGTGGAAGAAGTCCACACCCTTGGCGATGTCGTCCAGTGTTCCCCCAACGGCGAGGTTGGCCATCATCACGCCGTTGAGCGCGGCGTTGGCCTGGGTCGGGTTGCCGTTGAGCGCGATGGCGTTCTTGAACTTCGAGCCCATCAGGTCGTTGATCGACGAGATCGTGCCGAACTTGGCCGAGTCGTAGCCGATGGCCATGTAACCGCCGTAGTCCTGGAACCACAGGCCGGTCGGCTCGACCTGGGCCGACGGGATGTCGTTCCAGGTGGCCACCTTGTACGGAGCTAACAGACTGGTGTTGGCCAATGCAACCGACATGCCGATGTCGAGCACATCCGGAGCCGCGGCCGTGCCAGCCTGCTGTTTGACGGCGTTGACCTCCTCCTGGCTGCTGCCATTCGGGTTCGCCGAGTTCACCTTGATCCCGTACTTGGCGGTGAACGCCGAGATGATCGCCCCGTAGTTGGCCCAGGTCGGGGGCAGCGCAATCACGTTCAGCGTGCCTTCCTTCTTGGCCGCCGCGACGAGCGCGTCCATCCCACCGCCCGCGGCGGCCGAGGTGGTGGTGGCCCAGTCGGTGCCTGACGAGGAGCTGGACCCGCCCGAGCTCGATGAGCACCCCGTCACCACCAACGCCAGCGCCACAATTCCGGTCAGCGCCTTCGCGCGTGCTGCCCTCACTTGCCGTCTCCCTCGGGTCGACCGATCGAATGGGTGGTACGACGACTTCGACGACTTCGACGACTGAGACGGCGACTGCATCCGTCCAGCCCGCTGCTCCCCGAAGCTCAAGGAGGAATGTACCTACTCGGTTTCCGCCAAACTGATATTTGGTCGTTCGCACACAATTGCCATCCGCAGTTCAACTCACCGTTACCCGCCTCACCGCCGCGGTGACAGGGCTTCATCATCGGAGATTACGGGAACTCCCCCGAGCGTGCGGGAATCCCACCGGACCCGTACGGTGCTCCCGTGGCGAGCGTCTGCACGTTCCTCGTACCCGTGGCCCGCGTGCCGCCACCTTGGCTGGCAGCCGGTCCGGCGCCGACAGCCGGAGGACCGGTATGACCAGTGGCGAACCCGGGCGGACGACGCTCGACCAGACCATCGTCCCTGGCCCGCAGGGGCTGACGACTGGCCCCGGGGAGGAGCACCTGCTGCTCGCGGAGCTCGGCGACCACCGCTCCGGGCCCGGGCAGCGGCGGGTGCTGGTCGCGTTCGCCCAGATGTCCGACCTGCATGTGATGGACCACCAGTCACCCGCCCGCATCGAGTACCTCGACAGGTACGGCGATCCGGACTCCGCGCACCGGGATCGGCTGGGCATCATCGGCACCTACCGACCCCAGGAGCTGTTCACCGCGCAGGTCGTCGAAGCCATGGTCACGGCCGTCAACGCCCTGCCAGCGGCGCCGGTCTCCGGCGTCCCGCTGCAGTTCGCAGTGGTCACCGGTGACGCCACGGACAACGCGCAGCACAACGAGCTGCGCTGGTACATCGACCTGCTGGACGGCGGGGAGGTTCGCCCCGACTCCGGCGACCTCAACCGGTACGAGGGGGTGGCCGACAGCGTGGCCTACGACCCCGAGTACTGGCATCCCGATGGCACCCCGCCCGGACAGGCCGACGACCGGTACCGCGCGCGCGACGGGCTGCCCCAGGTCCCGGGCCTCCTTGACGCAGTACGCCGGCCCTTTGCCGCCTCGGGCCTGGCCATGCCCTGGTACGCCGTCCACGGCAACCACGACCAGATGGTGCAGGGCACCGCCCCGGTCGACGGCCTGCTCCGCGAGGCGGCCGTCGGAGATCAGAAGGTTGTGGACCTGACGCCGGGCACCGATCCCGTCGAGGTGGTCTCCCTGTTCGACGGGGGCGGCGCCACCACTCACCCAGACGCCATCGACACGCTGCTGACCGGACCGACCCGGACCATCGCACCAGACCCGCGGCGGCGTCTTCTGGACCGGGACAAGGTGGTCCGCGAACACTTCGCAACCTCGGGCCATCCCGTCGGGCACGGCTTCGACGAGCGCAACCTGGCCGAGGGGACCGCCTACTGGAGCCTCGACGTGGGGCCGGTGCGGCTGGTCGCCCTGGACACCGTGAACCCGCACGGAGGCTGGCAGGGCTCCCTTGACCTCGACCAGCTGGCCTGGCTCGAGAGCCAGCTCCAGGAGGTGTCCTCGGCCTGGCTGACCGCCGACGGGGAGCTCGTCAGGCACGAGGCGGCGGACCGCTACGTCGTCCTGCTCAGCCACCACCCGCTGGAGACTCTGATCAACGGCACCGCCCCCGAGGGTGAGCGCCGGGCGCTTGCGGACGGGGTGCGCACGCTGCTGCTGCGCTACCCGAACGTCGTCCTGTGGGCCAACGGGCACACCCACATGCACCGGGTCAGCGCCCACGCCCGGCCGCACGGCTCCCCCGTGCCCGGCGGATTCTGGCAGGTGACCACCAGCTCCCACATCGACTGGCCGCAGCAAGCCAGGGCCATCGAGCTGTTCGACAACGGCGACGGCACCCTCTCAGCAGTCGCCACCGTCCTGGACCACGCCGCGCCGCTGGCCTACAACGGGTCGGACGAGCCAGTAGCCCTGGCGGCCCTGGCCAGGGAGCTGGCCGCAGCCGATCCGCAGCGGCGGGCCCGGCCCGAAGACCCGCCGTGGGGCGGAGGACGGCGGGCTGACCGAAACGTCGAGCTGCTGCTGCCGGCACCCTTCCGCGCGGACGTCACCGACCCCTCGTCTTCATGAAGGTGCCCTTCTGTGCGCGTGGTCGCACTCACCGCACCTTCATGGACGGCGGTCACGGACCAAGCGGACCATCTCGGTGACGATCCCGATCGCGGTGCCGACGACGCCGAGCCAGAGCAGCAGGCGGACCAGCCAGCTCGGATCGAAGGACCAGCCGGAGAAGTCGAACGGGAAAACCTGAAGCAGCCGGACCGTGACCGCCAGCGAGAATGCGGAGACGACTAGCTGGCCGAGGGACCGCACCCACGGCGGGTCGGCGACCACGTACATCAGGTTGGCGACCGCCCCGACGACCAGGGACGCGCTGAGCAGGCCGACGACCCGGGTGAACTCCTCGGTGAGGAACGACAGCGCCGCCCATCCTGGCCACACCAGGACCAGGAACAGCAGCAGCAGGTTTACCGCGGCCGCGACTAGATAGCCGAACCGCCGGGCGGTCGTCGAGTGCCGGTGGACCGTCACCGGTGCTGAGGACATCGCAACCTCCTCTGCCCACAGCCACCGTAGGGCGCACCGAGGCCCGCCGAACAGGGACCTACGGCAGCGGCTGCCCGGTGTAGCGCAGCGCCAGGTCGGTGGCCGCCGGACGGGAGGACGTGACATGGCGCAGCTGGGCCAGCTGCAGCCGGGCGTCGAAGGGGTCCTGGCCCGGCGGCGTGTGCAGCATCGAGGTCATCCACCAGGAGAAGTGGGTGGCCCGCCAGACCCGGCGCAGGCAGGTGTCCGAGTAGGAGTCCGCCAGCCGCTCGTCGCCGTCCACCAGCCAGGCCACCAGGGCCTGCGCCAGCACGACGACGTCGGCTGCGGCAAGGTTGAGCCCCTTGGCCCCGGTCGGCGGCACGATGTGCGCGGCGTCCCCGGCCAGGAACAGCCGGCCGTGACGCATCGGGGCCGCCACGAAGCTGCGCATCGGCGTGATGCCCTTCTCCCGGATCGGCC